>JADFWI010000130.1 GCA_015222985.1 Pseudomonadota bacterium
CTAGCTGAATAAACTGGATTCCGGCTTTCGCCCGCCTGCGGGCCAGAGCCTATGGCGGAGAGCCCGGAATGACAGTCCGCCGGAGGCGGATTTCGACTTTTTACGAGACCGTCATTTCTGTTTCTTCATCTTTTCCCATTCAACATTTCCGCCGCAGGCGGATTCGATGTTCGATGTTCATTTTTTTGTAACCGTGAACGGTTACAAAATTTCTAAGAAATCACCAAATTGGGTTCTCACCCTAAAGGTTTTGCGTAAAAAACCCGAAAACATGGCAGACATCTGTTCGATGGCATCAGGGGTATTTGAAGGCGATCTACAAGTCCGTAAAGATTGACATTAATGTCTGTCTATCGTAGACTGAATTTGTTTATGAGAGGCATATGTCATATTGTTCCCTTGCCAGACAGGTATCCTCATCATGGCCCTTGACCAGCGCAGTGCGGTCCAGACTGTCTGGGCCGTCCTTTTGACGGCAATGGGCGTACTCCTTTGCCTTAAGACGCCTTACGCCCTTCGCCAGGCGCCTGCGTCTGGCTTTCTGAGTTTTGCCCGGTATTTCATCGGCGCATTGCTAATTGTGGGAGGGATCAAGAAACTATATCGACTCTATCTGTCTAAGCCAAAGGAGTCTCCCCCTGAGAAGTAGGTCCCACCATGTGCGGTTTTTCACGGAGGTCTAGGTTTCCATGGTTGTGTTGAAAATGTCCAAAAAACAGGGCTCTGCCAACGGGACAGAGCATACGGCCGGCCTGAAGCAGGAAGTACAATACCCTGAAAGGCTTTTGGAGATCACCAACCGTGTCCATGCCGCAAACAACATTGATGAAATCCTCATAGATCTGAAGGAAGATGTAACCGAACTGTTTGATGCCGAGCGACTCACCGTATATGTGGTGGACGGAATCAAAAAAGAGCTGGTTTCAAGGGTAAAATCCGGAGACGAGATCAGCGATATCCGGATACCTATATCCACCACCAGTCTTGCGGGGTACGTAGCTCATAAAGGTGAGTTGGTAAACATCAAAAACGCGCACAATAGAAGCGAACTCTCGTCTATTGATCCGAACCTTTCCTTTGATGAAAGCTGGGACGAAAAGAGCGGATTTCAAACCCGACAGGTCCTGGCCGCCCCCATCAGCTTTCAAAAATACCTCCTCGGGGCCATTCAGATCATCAACCACAAAAACGGGATGGCCTTTACAAAAGACGATGAAACAGCCGTCCAGGAGTTAGCCAAAATACTTGGGATCGCCATCTACAATCAAAAAAGGATGGCAAAAGCGCGCCCGGGCAAGTTCGATTATCTCGTGGAAAACGGGCTGTTGGCTCAAAAGGAACTGGACAAGGCGATTTTAGATGCTCGCCAGACCAGGAAGGATGTTGAGTCCATTCTGTTACAGACCTATAAGATTTCCAAGAAGGAGATCGGCAAAGCCCTGAGCCAGTACTACAGGACACCGTTTGTGGAGTACAGCGAGACACTGCCCATTCCTGGCGAGCTTCTAACAGGACTCAAAGTCTCGTTTATGAAAAGAAACTACTGGGTCCCCATTGGAAAAGATGATGACAAGATCATCGTCGCTATTGACAATCCTTTTCACCTGCAAAAGCTCGACATGATAAAGCCCCTGTTTGCAGGCCAGCCGCTGGCATTTCACGTAGCTCTTAGAGAAGACATCCTCAGTTTCATCAACCTTTTTTTTCAACAGGAAGCTGAACAAAGAGACATTGACGATATCCTCGGCCAGTTGGCGGTTGAGGAAGAAGAGATTGAGGAAGCCGCAAAGGGAGTAACCGATGAGGACAGCGCCGTAGTCCAGTTGGTCAACAAGATCATCCTGGATGCATATGCTCGGAATGTCTCTGACATTCATGTAGAACCCTATCCTGGAAAAAAGAATACCGAGATTCGATTCAGGACCGACGGTGTTTGCCAGCTTTACCAGACCGTGCCCTACAGCTACCGAAATGCCCTTGTTTCCCGCATCAAGATCATGTCGGATCTGGATATTGCCGAACGCCGCAAGCCCCAGGACGGCAAGATAAAATTCAAGAAGTACGGGGGAAAAAACATCGAGCTTCGCGTGGCCACTGTGCCAACGGCAGGGGGCCTGGAAGACGTGGTGATGCGTATTCTCCATAGTGGCGACCCCTTGCCCCTGAACAAGATAGGGTTTTCCCAAAAGAACTATGAGAATTTCATAAGCCTGATTGTTCAACCTTACGGTCTTGTCTTTGTGTGCGGCCCGACAGGCTCCGGCAAAACGACAACGCTTCATTCTGCCCTTGGATACATCAACAAGCCGGAGATCAAGATATGGACTGCAGAAGACCCCGTGGAGATCACCCAGGTGGGTCTGCGCCAGGTTCAGACCCACCACAAGATAGGTTTTGATTTTGCCGCAGCCATGCGCTCATTCCTGAGGGCCGACCCGGATGTGATCATGGTAGGAGAGATGCGGGACAAAGAAACTACCCACATCGGTATTGAGGCGTCCCTTACCGGGCACCTTGTCTTTTCCACCCTCCATACGAACAGCGCCCCCGAAAGCATCACGCGACTGCTGGACATGGGAATGGATCCCTTTAATTTTGCTGATGCCATACTGGGGATCATGGCCCAGCGACTCGTTCGCACCCTTTGCAAGAAGTGCAAGAAGCCGTATAATCCTTCCCGAGAAGAATATGACGAACTGGTACGCGAGTATGGGCCTGAAGCATTTGAGGCTCTGAACATACCCTATTCCGAGGATCTGTCTCTCCACAAGCCCACAGGCTGCCCAGAGTGTAACAATTCAGGATATCGGGGCCGTATGGGTATTCATGAGCTCTTGACGGGAACTGACGATATGAAAAAACTGATTCAGGAAAAAGCAACCATGGAAACGATCCGGGGTCAGGCCATCAAGGACGGAATGACCACCCTGAAACAGGACGGCATTGAGAAGATCTTTGCCGGACACACGGATCTGTTGCAGGTGAGGAAGGTCTGTATTAGATAAGGGGTACGTGTTTACAGGTTCAGCGTTCACCCTGTTAAACTTCCCGAAGGGAACCCTGTTTAACGGGGTGAACCGTTCAGGGTTACCTTTCTTTGGTTGACCCGCCTCCGACGGGATGGTTTCAGCCGTCGCAGCCAGTGCTTTGGCGAAGTCGGCTCAAATTTGTGAGGTGAACCTACAATCTCTGAACCCCGAACCTCTGAACACTGAACCCGTGAACGGTTACAATAAGGGTCATTAGTCACTCGCCTCGTTATTCCCAGTCTGTTCGTCCGTTTTCGGTTGTTGCTTTCTCAAACTTTCTGAGCTGGCTCTCATAATAGTCCCTCTCTTTGGGGGCGCCGGCCAGGGCCCGCTTGATAGTTCCGATCGCTTTTTGATGCAGTCCGTTGACATGATAGCTTTCGGCCAGGGTATCCAGGATATGCGGCGCTGGATCAAGAGCCGCGGCTTGTTCTGCATAGTCAAGGGCCTTCTTGGGATCCCGGTACTGGCTCCGGTCACACGTTGCGTAGATCCAGGCCAGGTTGTTCAGAGCTTCCGCATGCTGGGGCGCCAGCTCAATTGATTTTTCATAGGCCATTATGGCCTGACCATAGGCCTTGTCTTGGTAATAAATGGAAGCAAGCATGTAGTGGAGGTTGGAATTCGTCGGATTTCGCCTGATTTCCTTGACCAGGACTTTTTCAAGGAAGTGGCTGTTCAAGGTTTTACCCATCTCACCAAAATTGATAGCATACCCGAAGTAACCCGTGAACAAGAGCCCGGCCACAAATACCGCGATACTCCTTCGCAGTTTCCGGTCGTGGCGGACTATCCAGCGTCTATCCATCTCGCATTTGTTCAAAAAATCGATCCGCTGGCGAATACTGAAATGATGCCAATTTGGCCTGTCGTGAGATTGGCCGCTATAGGCAGCGATCTTTTCGAGGGATGAGACAAGCCCCCGGCCTGTCCCCAGAAGAGTAAATGCGTAAAGATCTGCCTGTCGTTCACAATTACGCATGAAATAGCCAAAAACATAGCGGAAGTAGATCAGAAGCGTGGCGGCCATGGCCACTGTGAAAAGAATTGATGTGAGAGTGGATAGTTCGCCCCCCTGGCCGGGCATAATGGGAAATGCCAGATTGCCGTAAAGGATAGCATAAAGAATAAGGTCAAACACAGCGTATGAAAGAACGATAAAACCCAGAAAGAATACGACATAAAGGACGAGATGCCTTTTCTTGACGTGCCCGATCTCATGGGCCATGACGGCGTTGATTTCATCATCATCTAGGATCTGCAGAAGGCCTTCGGTCACGAGGATATAACGAAATCTCTTCACGAGCCCCATGACTCCGGCTGTCAGAAGCCTCCCCTGAAAGATAGGCCACCTTAAAATATTGTCGTATCCCAGCTTGGCCTTCTCGCACATGGCTTCGATCAGTTTGCGTTTAGGACCCGGTGGGAGTGGGCGACATTGCCAGAAGAACTTAATCAAAGAAGGCGCCACAATGATGAGGGCCGCCAGGAAACATGAAAAGAAAATGAGCTGTCCCTCTGGTTTGGCCAGCAGTCGCCTTGGGGTGTCAAAAGGAAGGAGATTGATGATATCTACGCCTGCTGAGATCAGGAACCAGGGCAAGATCACCGGAAAGTGAAACCAAATGTTGGAGAGCACATAGGACCGCCTTGAGACATTTGTTCCAAACAGGCGTTGATAAGGCCTGTGGGCAATAGCCCAGATGATCGCGAGGTAGGCGACAAAAAGCGCGATAAACAAAAGGGCTGTCAGGGCTGGCGAAGCCGAAAGGACCGGTATGGCCATGGCGAAGTGCTTCAGGTTTAACACGTAAATATTTATGGAGAAAATTACAATGGCCATGATGGCCTGTCGACTAAACAGCCGGTCGAACCGGCCGTGCAGGCCAGAGGAACCCAGGAGATCGATCTTTCTTGAAAGGGTGCGAAAGGCAGCCCGCGTGGCCGCTACAAATAAGGCCAGGAGAGCCAGAAAGGCAACCAGGGTTTCAAACGGTCCGAAATAAGGCTCCTCAGGGGGGTAATAGGTGGTGTAAATGAGGAGGACTAGAATGAAGTAGATGAAATTACCAAACATGTGAAGGAATGGTCTCGCAAAATAGAACTAATCCTCAAGATAAGAAACGGACCGTCGCGTACGCTTGGCCTCACTGCGGTGACGTTTTGCCTCCAACCGGCGCCTCTTTGATGCCAGCGTCAGCCTCGTTTGGCGGCGGCGTTTGGGCTTTTCAGCCGCCTTGCGGATCAATAGAACCAGCCGGTCGATCGCGTCCTGACGATTCCGTTCCTGTTTGCGAAACCGCCGGGCATCGATAATCAGCACGCCTCTTTCGGTAATCCGCCTGCCGGCTAGACGCATCAGGCGATTGCGAACGTCATCCGGCAAGGACCGCGAGTTGCCCACGTCGAAGCGGAGCTGCACGGCCGTGGCCACCTTATTGACATTCTGCCCACCCGGTCCGGAGGCGCGGATGAAATCCTCCTGGATTTCGCTCTCGTCAATTGCTATGGTACGTGTGATGTGAATCATGCGAACGCCTTTACCATCAAAGGTATGGCCACGAATGTCCCCAGAGCGCTGCCCATATTCGTAAATACCACGACGAGCAAAACCCGTGTGATCTTGTTTTTCCAAAATCCCTTCACGGACAAGATGTCTTCTGTAAGGCCCTCGAAATCCCTGACTTTTGGTTTTCCCAACACGACTTCCACCAGTCCGGCAACCCAGCCTGCGGCAATCATGGGATTAAGAGATGTCAGGGGAGCGGCGGCAATCGCTGACAGGACGGTCAGTGGATGGGCCAATGCCATCCCTGCGCCAAGACCTGCCAGCACACCATTGGCTATGACCCAGGACTTGATCATATGGGTTCCGGCAACGGTTCCGGCGGCAAAAAAGCCCCACATAATCAACCCAAGTATGCCGGCGGGGATGCCCCACTTCAAAAAAGCGGTCAGTTTGGGCTTTGGTGGCATTTCGTCCAGCACGTCCATATCTATTTGCTTTTCCCAATACCTTTTCATGCCAGGAACGTGTCCGGCGCCCACCACGGAGACTATCTTTCTTCCTGGTGCGGTCCTGGTTTTATAGGCAAGATACTGATCCCGTTCGTCTATCAAGATGCGCCGCAGTTCAGGAAGCGCTTCCCCGATTTCAGAAAGTAGCGTCTCAAGGACGTCCATGTTCTTCATCTTCTCGACGTCCTCCTCTTTGATCTTGTCCACTTCCCCAACGGAAATAACAAGGTGACCCAACAATTTGATCTTCGTCCAAAGGCCCATAAGACGCCACATTCTCGACAGTGTGGTGCGTATGTCCCTGTCTGCCAAGTGTATTCGGGCGCCAACTTTTTCGGCAGCTTCAATGGCTTTCATCATTTCTTCACCAGGCCTGATTCCCAGCTTCTGACCGATCCTTTTCTGAAACGATGCGAGCATGAGATTTGACAGGAGAAGAAAGGCCTTTCTCTCCTTAATCACCTTGAGAAGATCCATGTTTTGCCATCGGTCTTTTTGTGTCATGGACTGGTATCTTGACTCGCAGAGTTCAATGCAGACCGTTTCCGGCTTTTCCGCCTCGATCACTCTGGTAACCAACTCTGCGCTTTGCCTTGATACGTGAGCCGTGCCTACGAGGATGATTTCCTTGTCTTTAAAGCTCAGTTGGTGTATGTTCTTGTTATTCCACATGATACAGGCTTTGGGGCAATATGGTTTTACAGAAAAACATTATTCAGTGATAGCACTCCTAGTAGTACTTCTTCTTCCTTGATAGCTTACCTACGACCAGTCCAATGAAAAACACACCGCCCCCAGCGAGGAACCACGCTAGTATTTGTCTGCGTATAAGACTCTCATTATCCTGCTTTAGGTCTTCTATCTCTGCTTTCAACTCATCGTTTGCCGTCCGCAAACCGTCGTTTGCCGTTTTAACTCTATCGCGTTCCGCTACCAACTCAACCACGTTTTTCGATTGACTGACCAACTTGTCATACTTCTCAGCAAGCTGTTTGATCTCATTTTTGGCGCTGAAGGCCTCTTCCCTGCTCTTGCTCGTGCTCTCCCTGGTGGCCTTGAGTCTTTCCAGCTGCGAAGTCCGGCCTTTTTCGAGTTCCTCAACCCTTGATTCCAACTCGCCTACCTCTTTTCTCAAACCTGCTATGATTACGGGCTTAGGTGTGTTGGAACTTATGTACTGCTTAGCCACCCACCCTTCTTCGCCCTCTTCTGTTCGCACCCTGACGTAAGTTTCGTTTTCTTCAAGGACTTCGACAGGGGCGTCTGACCGAAGCGTTCTTATCACATTATGTTCGCTTCCAGGACCTTCACGTAGAGAAAGTATAAGCATATCCGTTACATATCGTGTGTCAGCATGGGCAGATCGAACAGTGGCAGGCGACAATATCAGTAGTGCGAATGGGAGTATGAATATTGCATCCCTGATTCTTGCGTGTTTCATGTCAACCCCCTCCCAACCCGGATAAACCGGAAATCCGCACGGATTTAGTCGTCTTGAAAATACATCTATTCGGCAAAGTTACATTCTACGTAACCGTTCAAGGGTTCAGAGGTTCAGGGTTTACCAAAAATCCAAACAGTTACTTAGTAGTTTCATCAAGTACTTGCTAGCGCTAGCCTACGAGCAACGTTAACGAAAAAAAGACAACCCTGAACCTGTGAACGCCAACAATAATAGAAACTGCAAGAAGTATACCCATGAAAAGGCGTCATTGAAACCCAGTGGCTGCGTGGCCGTTGGAGTAGCCAAGCCAATGCCTCCCCCGACGGGTGGTGAACTTCACTTGATGTTCAGCCGGCAACACTTCCTGGCGCCGAAGTGCATTTGCCATCAAAAACCACACCTTCATCGATGAGCACCACCGGGGCAATGAGGTCACCAAAAACTCGGGCTGGCGGATGTAACTCAATCCGATCTGAGGCTCGGATATTGCCCCTCACCTCCCCGCTCACAGTTGCAGTGTGGACAGAAATATTGGCATTGATCACCGCCTTTTCCCCCACGATCATCGTGCCTCCTTCGCTTTCAATATTGCCGGTGAAATGCCCGTCTAGTCGTACAGTTCCGTTGAATGTCAGAGTCCCTTCCAGTGTCGTTTGCGGCCCTAACAACGTCTGTATCCCCTTATCTGCCCTTTTTTCCATTTCAGCCCTCCCTTCTTCGTGAACCCTAAAACCCGTCGCGGCCTGGATACTCTTTGTAACCTGGGTCTTTGAGGTGTTTCACAAATACCTTGCAGCCAGATGTCCGTGCTTGCTTTACCAGACTTGAAATCCAGATCTTGGGCGGATAAAAAACCGGTTTGCTCTTTGTCTTTGGCCTTGGGCCTATCATTATCCAGTCAAAACACTCAAGTGTTGGGAAAAGCAACCATTCAAGCAATGGGTCACACGATAGAAATCTAACTGACGCTTCAATGCGAGAAAAACATTCCAGTGCTGGTTTGACCTCTTTCTGTTTATCGACTTTAACCCCAACCCAACAGTTGAGAGGGAATTCAAACTCCAAATATCGTCTTGGATTCTTGGTCTGCAAGATATAGTTCCATTGTGGCGTATCCCTCACTATATCCAAAACAGCCTCGATATGCTCTTTTTCCACCCAATCACCAAACATGTCCCCCATGGTGCCCAGAAATACGTTCCTGTTTCCCGAAACGTTGCTTTCCGGGATCGGCGTGTTGTGCGGCGCATCAAATCTGTCAGGCCATAAGTGGGGTTTAAAGGAACTGTAGCCCTCCTCACGGGTACGCGAGTATAGCTTCCGTGCCTTTTCTATGCCATGACAATACCTGCAATCGTGCTCACAACCGGTAATGGGATCCCATGACCATTTGCACCATTGGCGAATGCTCTTATCCTCTTGTCGATCAAACACGGTCATGTTTGTTGTAGCCTTTACGGGCCTGTCCCACCTCACGCCCAATCTCAAAATGTCATTAGGCGCTTTTCATAAATGATAACCTCTTCATATCCAAACATGGCATTTAGGTGGTGTAGCAAGGCATGCCCGCCCTCTTTCTGCCATAGCTTTTCAACAGACTCATTTACCTCGCCATAAAAGGCCAGAATTCCTCTGAGAAATTGAGGCCTTTTCCCACTGGAAGCCTGCTGATCTGAGATGTCCGTGATCAGATTTAGCCACATTTGACTTACGCCCATGATAAAATAAGGCCATGATTTCCTGATCGGTGATGACCACTTCGGATCACAAGTATCCTCGATATCGGCCTTACTAATCCAGTCTGTGTCATCGTATCTATCTTCGATGATCACACCAGCGCTTTTCATCTCTTTCAAGCATACATCAGACTTGATTAAATCGTAAATTCGGTTTGCCGTCTCGGCAGAAGAATAGAAAACAAAACTGAACTGATGTTCGGACTGGTCTCGGATTGCCCTTCGGTGAAATCGCCAGAGAATGATACTATCTTTGTACTGATACAATACGGGTGATATAACCTTGTGAGCCAGCAACAGGTCCACATGCCAGGATGGCTCCGCATCCTGGGGCCATTTCACGACAAAGCGAACATTCCACCAGCCGTTCCGGGTGCCTTCCACTCTGTCTTCTATTGGCCTCAAGTCCGGCAAATTGGCGGGACGAACAGATGCACAACCTGCCATCACTAACGTTATGAACACTGCAGCCGCCAGCAAATACGCTGACTCTTTTATTCTAGGCACAAGCGCCCTCCTACCGATGTGTCACTCTGTTGCAGGCATACTCTTTTCTCGACTTCAATTAATTCTCAGAACCTTCGCTCCCCGGATTTTTCTCTCTCTGAGCTCCAGCAACGCCTTGTTGGCATCTTCAAGAGCAAATTCCTGAACCTCAGGTTTGATTGAAATTTCTGCCGCCAATTCCAAGAATTCGCTGACATCTCTCCTGGCTACATTGGCTACACTCTTTATCTCCTTCTCAAGCCAGAGATGAGCAGGGTAATCCATCTTCAAAAGATACTCCTTGTCCCGCTCTTCTTTACGAATCGCATTTATGACCAATCTACCCCCGCTTTTCAAATTTTTCAAGGCTTCGACAATCGGTTTCCACGCTGGTGTAGTGTCAATCACACAATCCAGTTTTTCTGGAGGGACGTCTGCCGTGTCACCCGACCAGACGGCGCCGAGTTCCTTGGCAAAATCCCTTTCCTTTTCACTTCTGGCAAAAACGAAGACCTTGGAGCTCGGATACCTGTGGCTTGCCATTTTAAGCACAAGGTGAGCCGAAGCCCCAAATCCGGTGAGCCCAAGGCTCTGTCCATCTTTGATACCGGTCAATCTCAGAGACCGGTAGCCAATCGCCCCTGCACACAGGAGGGGGGCTGCTTCCGAATCAGAAAATACGTCCGGGATCTTGTAGGCAAAATCCTCCAAAACGGTCATGCACGGTGCATATCCACCGTTGGCATCCCTGCCGGTCGCCTTGAAATCTTCGCATAGATTCTCGCTGCCTTGCAGGCAGAACTTGCATTTTCCGCAGGCTGAATAAATCCAGCCAATCCCCACCCTGTCTCCAATCTTGAACTTGCTTGCTTTGGCGCCGGTCTTATCCACTGTGCCAATAACCTGATGGCCCAGAACAACTGGGAAGCGCGGCGGGGGCGTCCGGCCTTCAATCTCATCCAACTCCGTATGACACACCCCGCAGGCTGAGACTCGTACCAGGACTTCCTTGCCTTGCGGAACCGGATCCGGCAGGTCTACAAGCGCCAGTGGGCTCCTGTTCTCCTTGAGGCTACAAATCCTATTCAAGACCATTGCCTTCATTCTGTTTGACCTCCTCTTCTGCGCATCATAGTATTTCAACAGTTGAAAAAAATACTATATATATTGTATGGTTGTCAAGAATATGAAATTCCGTCATATCGTCTTTATCATCCTTGGGCTGGGAGCAACGGTAATAACCGGGGCCTCCGTGGGCTTTTTTTTCGCCCTCACACGGGATTTGCCCCAAATTCAAAGCCTGGGAAGTTTTAAGCCGGCGGCTATCACTCGCATCTATTCAGCCGACAAGGAGTTGCTGGCCGAACGTTTTATCGAAAAGCGTGACCCCGTATCGCTCCGCGTGATACCGGATTATCTTAAGCAGGCGGTTATTGCCACAGAAGACCGCCAATTTTATGACCATCCCGGCTTCGATTTAAGAGGCGTCCTCCGTGCCCTCATCAAGAATATCAGGGCCGGAGACTATGTGGAAGGCGCCAGCACTATTACCCAGCAGCTCGCCAAAACCCTCTTTCTCACCCCGCGAAAAGCCATCATGCGAAAGCTCAAAGAGGCCTTTCTGGCTTTTCAGATTGAGCGCCGTTATACCAAGAACGAAATTCTGGAACTCTATTTGAATCAGGTCTATTTTGGGAGTGGGGCCTACGGTGTTGAAGCCGCATCGCAGGTCTTTTTCGGAAAATCGGTGCGGGAACTGACGCTTGCTGAATGCGCATTGATTGCAGGCATGCCCAAATCACCCACCCGTTACTCACCTCTGATCAATCAGTCCCTCGCTCTCAAACGGCGGTCCGTGGTACTGCAGCAAATGGCTCGGAACGGCCTCATCACGGCAGAACAGCTCAAGACAGCCAGAGCGTCACCTCTTAAGCTGGCTGACCGAGAAACCAATTTGCTCAAGGCCCCTTATTTTGTGGCCTTCGTGACGGGTTTTCTGGAAAAAGAGCTGGGCGAGGCAGCATTGCGTCGGACAGGGCTCACGGTATACACGACCCTCAATTACGCTATGCAGAAGGCCGCAGAAAAGGCTGTAAGCCTTGGACTGGAGCGACTTTCGGCCCGCATGGAAAAACGTGGTTTACTCGATGGGCGCTGCCCACAGGCGGGCCTGATCTGTCTGGATGTAAGCCGTGGGGCGATTCTTGCCATGGTCGGAGGCCGCAGCTTCAGGGAGAGTCGCTTCAACCGCGCCACCATGGCCAGAAGACAGGCGGGTTCTGCATTCAAGCCACTGGTTTATGCCCTTGCCGTTGAAAAGGGTTTTGGCCAAAACGAGATGCTCTGGGATGGGCCGGTGGTGTTTAAGGGAGCCAGAGAAGGTCAGGATTGGACGCCAAGAAATTTTTCTGGAAAATACATGGGTGAAATAACCCTTCGGAAAGCTCTGGCTTTGTCCAAGAATATTCCGGCCGTGAGACTCCTTAACAAACTCGGACCAACGACTGCTGTGCAATTTGCTCACAGAATGGGAATAGCCCCCCCCCTCGATCCGAACCTCTCGCTGGTCCTTGGGGCCTCAGAGGTGACACTCCTTGATTTGACCGCCGCCTACGCCGTGTTTCCAAATGGGGGAGTCTGGACCCGACCCTTTGGAATTGTTGAGATCCTGGACAGGGAGGGACGATCCCTGTGGAGGGAAAAGCCGCAGATGCGACCTGCCGTCAGCCCCGAGACCGCAGCCGTCACATTGGATATGTTAAGGGCCGTGGTAGAGGAAGGAACCGGCAAAGCGGCCAGGCGTATTGGACGGCCGTTGGGCGGCAAGACCGGCACCACGGATTGTTACAAGGATGCGCTCTTTATAGGGTTTTCTCCCACTATCGCGACGGGAGTCTGGGTGGGTCTGGACCATCACACCACCCTGGGAGACAAGGAAACGGGGGCTAAGGCCGCCCTGCCAATATGGATTCATTTCATGGAACAAGTTCTCAAAGGGCGGCCGTATCATGATTTTGGCTTGCCCGAAGGCGTGGTAAGGGTTCGTATGGATGCCGAATCCGGCCTTCTTGCCTCCGAAGACTGCCCAAATGCGGTTACCGCTGTGTTTAAGAAGGGAACAGAACCGAAACAATATTGCAAGCATGCCGCAGCCACGGGCTTTGGTGGACTCTGATGGAAAAAACGTGAGGAGGGCCGTTGACGGGTGCTAGTCTGGGCCTTGCTCCTAAGGGCTCGCGCAAAAATAACTTCACATTTTGGCATCTCAGCTTCAGCCCATCTTCGACCGATACCTCATTCGCAAACTCCTCGAAATAGCTCGCTATTCCTGCGGTTTTGCTCAATCGGATCGGCCAAATCTGAGCGCCAACTCTGCGAACTTATTCTTGCGCGAGCCCTAAGACTCGGCGCGAGACGCAGGCTTCAGAAGATAGTCGGGCTTGATGTGACTCATGGATCGAAAAATGTTTCCTTTTATCTTGTTGTTCGTCAGGTACAATCGGCCGAGCATATTCTTGATCTCCAGGCGCTTTGATATCTTTGCCGTGGGACACGGATTGGGAAACTCGGGAAACCGGTGATCCTCTGCGAACCGACTGATCGCCTGCTCATCCACGTGAGCCAGCGGCCTGATCACCGCCAGTTTTCCTTTAAAGAAGGGCTGGTACGGAATCATGGTACTTATCTGTCCGCCGTAGCAAATGTTCAAGAACAGGGTTTCTATGATGTCATCCATATTGTGACCGAGGGCCAGTTTGTTACACCCAAGCTGGTCGGCAAGTTCAAAAAGTCTTTTTCTTCGAAGACGGGCGCAGAGAAAGCAAGGGTTTTCGCGATTTTCCTCGCTGTGTCCTTGTCTTCCATAGTCGGTATACTCAACCCGCAAAGGATACCCCATTTTCTTGCAGTAATCTTCAATAAGGCAGGCTGGACTTCCTTCAAAGCCCAGATCTATGTGGACAGCGACCAATGAATAATGGATAGGAATGCGGGACAACCGCTCCTGGAGAACCCACAAAAGCGTAAAGCTATCTTTTCCGCCGGATAGACCCACAGCAATCCGGTCCCCGTCAGCTATCATATCATAGTGATGTATGGCCTGGCCAACAGCCCGCCTCATGGCCCTGTCCCTGAAGCGAGACATCAAGCCCTCTTATGTCTCCTCTTCATCTTGTATTTCTTCCAGTTCAACGCGAACCTTTCCTGCGGCGATTTCACGCAGAGAGATGACGATGTCTTCGTTTTTGGGCGAGTGTACCAAATATTGCGCGCCTTCGCGCATTTGCCGAACGCGTTTGGCAGCAGCATGAACCAGCATGAAGCGGTTGTGACCACGCCTCAAGCAATCTTCGACGGTTACGCGAGCCATTATAAAACCTCCTTGAAAAGTAAAAGCTTACAAGTCTTGAGCCTAATTTTATAAAATATTCATTAAGTGATCCATGTCAACCCCACAAAGAGCATAAGTCTGTTCTCTAGAGGGCAAGTCGAAGCGTGTAGATGTCCCCGGTCTCCACCACGCGCAGTTGGAGTCTCAACTCTCCTGCTCCCTGGGCCTCTCCGGGAAAGAAAATAAATCCATGGGCAATTGAGTGGGGCTCAATAGCCCTGTTCTCCATGGATTTACCCATGAGATCGTCGGAGATCTCGGCCCGTGCCTCTCCTTCCGAGTTGGCGGCCTTTGCTCCGCCAATCGTTGCGCCAATGGCTGCACCCAAGGCCGCGCCTTTCCCGGCCGCGCTCCCGACATTTGAACCGCCGACAATGCCGATGGCAGCCCCCAGCAAGGCCCCTCCCACAGCAGCTAAAATGCCAGGCTTCACTCCTGCCTTTGCGATGCGCGTCATCTCTGATTTCTTGCTCACCCGGTCATATGCAAGGCTGGAGTCCAGAATCGACCACAGATTGTTCTCTCCGTCAATCAAAAAGGTCTGTGAAGCTTCAATCTCCAGGAAATAGTCGCCCAAATTATCAAAGATTACCTGCACAGGATATAGACCCGCTCCCCTAATATCCCACCCAAAGGCCTTCTTGGCATCCCGGGTATCGTCATAAGCCCTTGCAGCAACGGTGGCTCCAGCCACTTTCGTGGCATTTGGAAAAGCCGCCGGCATTTTGAACGGCACAACCTGTCTCTTGTGGCTCGTGCAACCTCCAATGAGAAACAGAATCACGATGCAGTAAGAAAAAACCGTGCGACTTGTCATCACGACCCCCCTTTCATTCCCAGCAAGGCAAACAGAATAGACCGGACAGTACAGAACTAAAGTGCTTTCTTTGAGCGACGCGGCCGCGCTGTACAAAATCGCGAAGCGATTTTGTGCCTACGAGGTACGGATGTCAATCAATTCATATTGCCTTCTGCCACCAGGGGCCTGAACCACAATCGCGTCGCCAACCCTCTTTCCGATCATGGCCCTGCCAATAGGAGAGGAAAAAGAGATCCGCCGCCGACTTACATCTGACTCGTCAGACCCCACAAGCTGATACTGAACCTCTTCCTCAGTCTCTGAGTTTTCCAGCACAACCGTGCAACCAAAAACCACGCAATCCGTCCTCACGGTCTTCGTGTCAATCACATCAGCGTTGGCAATCTTATATTCAAAGTCGCTGATCTTACCCTCAACAAAGCCCTGCCGTTCCTTGGCAGCATCATATTCTGCGTTCTCAGAAAGATCGCCATGGGCCCGGGCCTCTGCGATGGCCCTTATAACCTCTGGCCTCTCAACTCTCTTCAGATGTCTAACCTGCTCCTTTAGAGCCTCATAGCCCACTTTTGTGATTGGTATGCGATTCAAGGCAATACTCCTTGTCTTCGTAAGTTCTCAATAACCCGGGGGCATGAAGGTTTTTTCTGGAAGGCGATATCCTTTCACAGATACTCTCGCGCGAGAAGCTCCGCTATCTGCACGGCATTGGTGGCTGCCCCCTTGCGTATGTTGTCCGACACGATCCACATATTAATACCATTTGCAATAGACTCATCGGCCCTGATCCGCCCCACAAAGGTGTCATCCTTTCCGGCAGCATCTATGGCCATAGGATAGAGATTCTGTGAAGGGTCGTCTACTACCGTCACACCCGGGGCACTCTCCAGCAGGTCCCGAACATCTTCAGGGGTAATGCGTTCACGTGTTTCAATATTGACCGACTCGGAATGGCTGTAGAAAACAGGCACCCGGACCGTGGTAGCTGTGATTCCAATAGTATCGTCTTGCAGGATCTTCCTTGTCTCATGGACCATCTTCATCTCTTCCTTAGTATACCCGCTGTCAAGAAAGACATCAATGTGCGGTAGGCAGTTGAAGGCAATTCTATGAGGATAGACCCTATTCTCCGGCTCAGCAGAGTTGATAATCGCCCTGGTCTGGTCGTAGAGTTCGTCAATTGCTTTCTTGCCTGTGCCGGAAACAGCCTGATAAGTGGATACCACAATCCGTTTGATGCCCGCCTTTGCGTGAATCGGCGCCAGCGCCACCACCATCTGGATAGTAGAACAGTTCGGATTGGCTATAATGCCCTTGCTCTCATAATTGGCTGTTGCCTGGGGATTCACCTCCGGAACGACCAAGGGCACACCGGGGTCCATGCGCCACGCAGAAGAGTTATCAACAACCACACAGCCATCCCGGGCGGCAATTGGCGCAAACTGCTGACTGGTGGCGCCGCCGGCAGAAAAAATGCCGATGTCCACCCCCTTGAATGAGGTCTCTGTTAGTTCTTCCACCGGAATCTCCTCCCCTTTGAACGGGAGTGTACGGCCGGCAGACTTGGCAGTAGCCAGCAGCTTAAGATTATTGACAGGGAAATCCCTTTCTTCAAGGCAAGCCACCATCTGGTTTCCCACCGCACCGGTGGCTCCAGCCACGGCCACATTGAACAACTTGCCCATTTTTCACTCTCCCTCAATAAATTCCACAATCAAGTCTCCCACCTCTGATGTGGAATGTCCCATCTGGCCTGCTCCTGCGCCCTTGAGGTCATCTTGCAACACCTTCATAACGGCCCTTTCGATCATCTGGGCGGCCTCCGGTTCACCAAGGGTTTCGAGCATGAGCTTGGCAGCCAGAATTGCTCCTATTGGATTAATAATGTTTTGGCCCGTATATTTTGGCGCAGAACCCCCGATCGGCTCAAACATAGAGATCCCCTCCGGATTAATGTTTCCGCCGGCCGCAACGCCCATGCCACCCTGGAGCATTGCGCCCAGATCGGTAATAATATCACCGAACATGTTCTCAGTCACAATGACGTCAAACCATTCCGGATTCTTGATCATCCACATACATAAAGCATCCACATGAACATAGTCGGTTTCAATATCCGGGTAGGATTCTCCCACCTCGTTGAATGTGCGTTGCCACAGGTCAAAGGTATAGGTCAAAACATTGGTCTTTCCACACAGTGTCAGTTTCTTGGCCCGGTCCCGGCGCCTGCAGGCCTCAAAGGCATACCGAATGCAGCGTTCAACTCCCATACGCGTGCTGATGGACTCCTGGATAGCCACTTCATGGGGCGTTCCCCGCCTCAGAATGCCGCCAGCGCCTGCATAGAGGCCTTCTGTATTTTCACGCACGACCACAAAGTCAATCTCATCAGGTCCCTTGTGCTTGATGGGAGTCTCGACACCAGGATAGAGCCTTACGGGTCGCAGATTAATGTACTGATCCAGCTCAAACCGGAGTCTTAAGAGGACCCCCTTCTCCAGGATACCCGGCGGCACATCCGGATCACCGATGGCCCCTAGATACATGGCGTCACATCCCCTTATCGATTCAAGGACTCCGTCAGGCAGGGTTTCCCCTGTCTTCTTGTAATGTTTGCCGCCCAGGCTGAAGTAACGAAAGGCAAGCTCAAAGCCTTTCTTGCCGGAAACTGCTTCAAGCACCTTCAATCCCTCGGCAACCACCTCAGGGCCTGTGCCATCGCCTGGGATAACGGCTATGTCATAGCGTCTTGGCGTCACGGTTACGAAATCTCCTTATCCATTGTCAGGGTTTTATGCATATCTCTATGCTCGGTCTTGCTCCTGTTTCTGCTTCAGCACATACGGCATGAGTCCACCAGCCTTGATAAGCCCCTGCATAAAAGGAGGGATCGCCTTTGCAGAGAAGTGCCGCCCGTTTGTATGGTCGGTAATCTCGCCCGTATGCGGGTTGACGGATATCCGGTCGCCCGTCCTAATTCCCTCGGATACCCCCGGCGCTTCAAAGATCGCGAGTCCCATGTTAAATGCATTTCTATAGAAAATCCGGGCAAAGCTCTCTGCCACCACACACGAGATGCCGGCCCCTTTTATGGCCATGGGTGCATGCTCACGCGAGGAGCCGCAGCCAAAATTCTTGCCGGCCACGATGATATCCCCTGGCCCCACCTTTTCAGAAAAAGCGGGATCCACGCCTTCCATACAGTGCTTGCCCAGTTCTTCACTGTCTGCCGTAACAAGGTACGGGGCCGGAATTATCACATCAGTATCAACATTGTCACCGAATTTCCAGACAGCGCCTTCAATTGTCATCAGTAGTTTTCCTACAACTCCTCCGGGCTCGCAATGCGTCCGAGTATGGCCGAGGCTGCCGCCACTGCGGGGTTAGCAAGATAGACCTCGCTTGTCGAATGTCCCATCCGGCCGACGAAGTTGCGGTTCGTCGTAGCAACAGCTCGCTCGCCAGGCCCCAGGATGCCCATAAAGCCTCCCAGGCAGGGTCCGCACGTGGGGGGGCTTATAACCCCCTTGGCACTCAAGAAAATCTCAAGAAGGCCTTCAGCCATGGCTTGCCGGTAAATGCTTGGTGTGGCCGGTATCATGATAAGGCGGACATTCTTGTTAACGGTGCGTCCCTTAAGGACCTGAGCCGCCATGCGCATGTCCTCTATTCGTCCATTCGTGCACGATCCGATAACCGCTTGCTCGATAGGGATGGTTCCCACCTCTGAGACAGGCCGCGTGTTTTCGGGCAGATGGGGAAAGGCTACCTGGGGTTCAAGGGCAGAGACATCGTAGGACTTTTCCTCATCGTAAACGGCATCCTGGTCGCTGTGAAAGCACTCGAAGGGTCTCTTTGCCCGCTGTTCAATATAGTCAAGCGTCACCTGATCCGGTGCAATGATTCCGCTCTTGGCTCCGGCCTCTATAGCCATGTTGGCCATTGTCATTCGATCCGACATCGGCAAAGCCTCTATGACTTCTCCAACGAATTCCATAGCCCTGTACGTGGCTCCGTCAACGCCGATATCGCCAATAGTGTGAAGGATCAGGTCCTTTCCGGTCACCCACTTTTTGAGCTCGCCCACATAGCTGAGCCTGATCGATTCGGGAACCTTAAACCATATTTCACCCGTGATCATGGCAGCGGCAACGTCCGTGCTGCCAACACCTGTAGCAAAAGCACCCAGTGCCCCGTAAGTACAGGTGTGGCTGTCTGCGCCAATGACTACATCCCCAGGCAGCGTCAGCCCCTGTTCCGGCAACAGGACGTGCTCAATACCCATCTCCCCCAGCTCAAAGAAATGCTTGATACCATACTTCTTGGCAAACCTGCGCATGATCTGGACTTGCTCGGCAGAACGGATGTCTTTATTGGGTACGAAGTGATCAGGGACCAAGGCAATTCTCTCGGGATCGAATACAGTGGAAATATGAGATTTCTCAAAGAGATCTATGGCAATCGGCGCCGTGATGTCGTTTGCCAGGACGAAATCGATCCGAACGCTCAGCAATTCCCCGGGCGCCACACTCTCACGTCCTGCGTGAGTTGCCAGGATTTTCTCAGTAATGGTTTGGGGCATGTTTACACAGGCTCCTGTGAAGGGACCTCGCCGTTGTCGTTGGGAGCGCCTTCTTTCTTGTGGTTTTTCTTACGAAGCCACAGAGTCATAAAGGGGCCTGAAAGGATATAGGCAAGCATAAAAAGAAAAAAAGTGACGCTTGGCTCTGCTGCAACCACTATGGAGAAAAGAATCACTAACACCAGCATGTTGAATCTCATTGTCTTGAAAAGTCCTGGACGCTTAAAACTGTAATACTTGACGGTACTGACCATCAAGAATGACAACACGTAGATCATGATGAGGATGGTCACATGTTTTGTGGTCCCGCTCCCACCTAAACGGTACAACAGGAGAACTGTAGAGGCTATCATGAAGGCCGCCGCCGGAATGGGCAGGCCCGTGAAATAGTCGCTGCTAACACGATCGACCTGGGTGTTAAACCGTGCCAGGCGTAAAGTGCCGCAGGCAACAAACAAAAGAGCAGCTAACCACCCCAGCCTGCCAAATGGTTGCAGTGCCCAAAGATAGACCAAAATACCAGGCGCCACCCCAAAAGAGATGGCATCACATAGGGAATCATATTCAAGGCCGAACTTACTCACGGTACGGGTGACGCGAGCTATCTTTCCGTCAAGGGCATCAAAGAGGGCCGCAACCATGATGGCAATGGCGCTCTTTACAAAATGGCCCTGAATGGCGGCAATAAGAGCATAGAAGCCGCAGAAAAGGTTAGCAGAGGTCATCAAGTTAGGCAGGAGATAGATCCTGCGGTGCGAATCTTTGTTCTTGGACCGTTTTTTTCTCTTCATGTCAAATGCCCCAAAATCGAGGTTCCAGCCAATACCTTATCCCCCACAGATACGGCAGGTTTTGTATCCGATGGAAGATAGACATCCAGGCGAGATCCGAAACAGATAATGCCAAAACGCTGCCCGCGCCTCAAGTGGTCTCCCTTGTGTATTCTGCAAACGATGCGTCTTGCAATCAGGCCCGCCACCTGAACCACTACGAGCCTGCGTCCGTTTTCAATGTCTAAGCTAACAGCATTGCGTTCATTGTCTTTGGAGGCCTTATCCAGATTAGCAGAAAAGAATCTTCCGGGATAATAGGAAATATCAACCACCGTGCCATCCGTTGGTATGCGGTTGACATGGACATTAAACACGGACATGAAGACACTGACCTTAAGCATTTTCTCACGGGCAACATCACTCTCGCTGACAACTCTGACCTCAACAACCTTGCCGTCAGCAGGAGAGACCACTGCCCCGTCTTCGGTAGGAATTACACGGTCCGGATCCCTGAAGAAGAAAACGATAAAACAAGTAACCGCCCCGAAAAACAGCGCCACCATGCTTAGGCCCAAGGCAGCCAGATAGACGGTTACAAAGGCCGACGAAACTATGAGCGGAAGCCCCTCAGAAGCCACTGGAAAGGCCCTTTTGTTTCCTGGTCTAAGATGCGAAAAAAGACTCATATGGTTTGATCCGATCCCTAAAGGGTTAAGAAACGCCGCCCTGGGCCAGTTTCTTTTTTGTCCTCCGATGTTCGGCCAGGATTTGCTCAATCTTGTCCCGGCCTGCCAGCTTCAGCTTCTGGACTCTCTTACGTTCCACCCATTGTTCTGTAGACAAATAAGGATGCCTGTTATACTCTTCCAGTTGCTTTTCGTACTGTTGGTGCGCCTGCACATATTTTTCCAGGATCTCATTTTCCTTGATCAACAGGTCGATCAGTTCCCGGTCTCTCTTCTCCATAGACGATCCTCCTGAGTGGCGGACGTAATAGGACTTTCTTTAAAATTATACTGATTTTCAATTATTTGTCAACCAACCGTCCTTTTTCCAGCTTTATCTCCGCATCCGACTTGCGCAAGTAATTGGGAGCAAGCAAAGCAACGTCAGTAGTCTCACCCCGTTCAATTTGCTTCATTCCGATGTAAGCCACTACCGAAGCCTGCAGTGTATTAAGATAGGGCGGCACAAATTGGGCACCGGACCCGAGGATGTCTTCAATCAGATCCCTGTATACGACAGCGCCATCACCGACAAAAAGACAGGGAGCTTTAATCTGCATAAGCCATTGCCTTGGTTCAACTGCGCAATCCGAAGCTATCTTCTCCCAGCCTGCATCACGACTGCACCTGTAAAGAGCTGTGTAGATCTCCTCCTTCCGGGCATCCAGCATAGGGCAGACGAGATCAGGAAACCATGGAAACTGGTACGCCAGGACGTCCAGTGTGGAAACACCGGCAACCGGTTTTCCCGTAGCAAACCCAAGTCCTTTGACAGCACTGATCCCGATGCGCAGGCCGGTGAAACTTCCCGGACCAGTGGTAACAGCAAGCCCATCGCATTCATCCACACCCATACCCGCCATGCGCAAGGCAGAATCCACAGCCGACATAAGTCGTTTTGTGTGTGTCGTTGTGCTGGTGGCCTGAACTTGAGCAAGAAGGGTGTCGCCTCTAAGAACAGCAACGCCTCCGGTCTGAGTCGACGTATCAATGGCGAGAACTATCATCTCTCACCTTGCTCTCGGCCCTTTCTTTCGGGGCTTTGGGTGAAGGGCAATCTCCAGGACCTGGTCCATCTGACTCACTGGGATAAAGGTGACTTTGCGCCTGATATTTGAGGGAATCTCGACCAAATCCTTTTTGTTTTTTTCCGGTATGATGATCTTCTGGACGTTCGCCCTGAGGGCAGCCAGCGCCTTTTCCTTCAGTCCCCCCACAAGCAGTACGCGCCCCCGAAGAGTGATTTCGCCTGTCATAGCAATATCTCTGCTCACAGGCCTCCCGCTCAAGGCTGAGACGAGAGCCACGGCCATGGTGACCCCGGCTGAAGGTCCGTCCTTGGGAATGGCCCCTGCAGGAACATGGATATGAATGTCCGTGTCCTGGTAGAAATTTGCCCTAAAGCCGAGACTCTTGGCATGAGATCGGGCAAAACTGAAGGCCGCCCTTGCCGACTCCTGCATGACCTCGCCCAATTGACCTGTCAGGGTCAATTCCCCCTTGCCTTTCATCGTGGAGGCCTCTACATAGAGAACCTCCCCGCCCGCTTGGGTCCAGGCAAGCCCAGTGGACACACCAATCTCATGGCACTCCTGGTCCAATTCCGGGAGGTATTTGGGAACACCCAGGTAGCGATGGAGGTTGGCACAGGTCACTTTAAATATGCCTTTCTCCCCCTCTGCCACTTTCCGGGCCACCTTGCGGCAAATGGTGGCTATCTCGCGCTCCAGGTTCCTGAGGCCGGCCTCCAGGGTGTATTCTGATATGATCTTCCGCACCGCTTTGAGACCCATGTTTATATGTTTTCTTGTGATGCCATTGTCCTTGATTTGGCGCGGGATCAAAAACTTTTGTGCAATAAAAAGCTTTTCTTCTTCCGTGTATCCGGACAGTTCAATGATCTCCATGCGATCCCTTAGGGCTGAGGGAATAGGATCGGCAAGATTTGCTGTGGTGATAAACATGACTTTTGACAAATCAAAGGGGACGTTCAAATAGTGGTCGCTAAAGCTAACGTTTTGTTCCGGGTCAAGGACTTCCAGTAGGGCCGCAGCGGGGTCCCCGCGAAAATCGGCGCCGATCTTGTCCACTTCATCCATCATAAACACCGGATTGTTCTTGCCGCACTGCTTCAAGCCCTGCAGGATTCGACCCGGCAGGGCCCCGATGTAAGTGCGACGGTGGCCCCTGATTTCCGCCTCATCCCGAACACCACCCAAGGAAATACGGAAAAACTTCCGGTTCATGGCCCTTGCAATGGATCTTCCAAGTGAGGTCTTGCCCACACCGGGCGGCCCGACAAAGCAGAGTATTGGACCTTTCATGGCCTTGTTCAGTTTTCGGACGCTTAAGTATTCAAGGATGCGGTCCTTCACCTTTTCCAGATCAAAGTGGTCTTCATCGAGAACCCCCTGGGCCTTTTTCACATCCAGCACATCTTTGGTTGACTTGCTCCACGGGACTTCTACCAGCCAATCGAGATACGTCCGCACAATGGAAGCCTCGGCCGCATCAGGGTGCATCTGATCGAGGCGCTTTAGCTGTTTACCAGCCTCCTTTTCCGCTTCCTTAGACATCTTTGCCCTTCTTATTTTCTTCCTGTACTCTGAAACCTCCTTGGCCCTTTCGTCCGTATCACCCAATTCTTTGTGGATGGCTCGCATCTCTTCCCTGAGAAAGTACTCCCGTTGGGTCTTTGATATCTCTTCCCTGGCATGCGACTGGATCTTGGCTTGTATAGCAGAGACCTCCAGTTCTTTGCTCAGGAGATCATTTACTCGATGAAGCTTCTGAACCGGATTGTTCATTTCCAGAAGGGCCTGGGCGTCTTCTGTCTTAAGCAGGAGGTTTGAGGCTACCAGGTCGGCCAAACGAATCGGATCATCAATACTGTGAAGAATAGCGCCCACATCACTGCTTAGCTCGCCTCGGAGCTCAAGAATCTTCACCCCTTGCTCGCACACATTTCGCATCAGGGCTTCGGTCTCAAGGCTCATCTCTTCGGCTTGCTCTTCCACGATCTTTTCGATCTTTACCTGATAGAAAGGTTTTTTCTCAGTGTATTCTGCGATGCGTGCTTTGCCCAGTCCCTGAACCAACAGCTTGGCTCTACCGTCGGGCAGCTTGAGCATACGCAGGATCACGGCGACCGTGCCCACCGCGAAGATCTCATCAGGTTTCGGGTTTTCGACCGAAGACTTTCGTTGTGTGGCAAGAAGGAGAAGGCGATCTTTGGCCATCGCTGTATCTACGGCCCGAACAGACCTGTCTCTGCCCACAAACAGGGGAAGAACCATATGATTAAACACAACAATATCCCGAACGGGAAGGAGGGGAAGCTCCTCAGGGATGTCTATACTTTCCCCATCTTCTTGAATAACGTCGATTGAGTCTTCGGTGTCTATTTGCCCCATGGGAATGCTCCTCTCAAAGATATACGTTTTCAGGCATCTTTCATTTTCCAGTTAACGATCTGCAGCAGGCATACGTTAATGATGCAGGTTGCATGAGGCTGGAATGAAGGATGTCACAAATAGTATAAGATGACATGTCCTTATGACAACAAAAATCTTGATTCATTGGCCTGATTCATTGGCCCATGAACTATAGTTGTTTCTTATAACTACTTGTGATATCTTAACGTTAACGGTTATTCGGTTATACCACTTTCATTAGGAGGAGTCTTGCAGCCGTTAATCCTTAAGATTTTCGTCTTTTCCTTGGGCATGTGTGTCGGCAGTTTCCTCAACGTATGCATTCACCGTCTTCCCCGATCACTCTCCCTGATCCACCCTAGATCCATGTGTCCTGGCTGCGGGGCCAGAATCGCCTTTTACGATAACATTCCGGTCTTGAGTTATCTTTGGCTTCGGGGACGGTGTCGGCACTGCCAAGCGGCAATATCCTCGAGATATCCAGTGGTTGAGCTTGCAGCGGGCCTGTTTGCAGTTGCAATCTTCATCAGATACGGCCTGGCCTGGGAAGCCTTTTGTTTGTATGTCCTGGTGGCTGCGCTGCTCGTCATTACGTTTATAGATATCGATCATCAGATCATTCCGGACGTAATTACTTACCCGGGCATTGTCCTCGGATTCCTTTCTTCCTTTGTGACAGGGCACATCACTTACAAAGATTCCCTTATGGGGATTTTCTTGGGTGGAGGCATCCTCTTGTTGGTTGCCTCAGCGTACTATTATCTCACCAAAAAAGAGGGTATGGGCGGTGGGGATGTCAAGCTTCTTGCCATGATTGGGGCATTTTTGGGGTGGAAAGGGGCCGTTTTTACCATCTTTGTTGGCTCAGCCGTTGGAACGGTCCTGGGCATAGCCGTGGCCCTGCGCACGCAAGGCGGACGAAAAACGGTGGTCCCCTTTGGGCCATTTCTTAGCCTCGGAGCCTTACTTTACTTGTTTCACGGGCCGGAAATAGTGGACTGGTACATGGCCTTAATGAGGTAGCAGCCTTTGAAAACCTTCAGGCCCGGACTCCGGACCCAAATCTTGCTGAGCTTGACCCTGCTTCTAGTCGCTGCCATGATCTCGACCAGCTTCGTTGTCACACGGATCAGGGAACGGGACCTGCTTCAGCACAAGGTGGCTGACGGAAAGGCAGTGGTTAAAAAGATGCAGTTGGCCATTAAAGAGCTATCAAGAGGCCAAGGGCCACCCCCTTTGGAACTTGTCAGGGAACGCCTTAGAAACGGCGCCACATGGATGGCCCCCTCCAGGCTATTCGGACAGATCATTGTGATGGGAAGAGATGGCACGCTGTGGGTGGGCAACCAAGGTCCGGATCGGTCTGTAAAGCCTGGGGACCCTGAAATTGCCTCGGTCCTGCGCACGGGAAAAGAGACCACCCGGATATCCAGAGACCGCGGTATCCTCACCGTTACAGCGCCCCTTTTTGCCGGGGGGCGGTGCATCGCGGCCATACAGGTGCCTGTTCGTATTGACAGGGTTGTACACGGGTTGAGACGGTCGCAACAGCTCATCTGGTTTTACATCGGGCTAAATGTCTTTGTCCTCCTTGTCTTTGGAACCTTTCTCCTTTCCAGAATGGTAATACGCCCTATCAAACGTCTTGTTAAGACCGCCGATCACTTTGAAGACACGCAACGGTTCTCACCTGCAACGGAGGCTAATCACAACGAGATTGCCTACCTCGCTATATCTCTTAACCGGATGCTCAAACGCCTGGCTGAGAACAAGGAGCAGATGGAGGCGCAGATCCGTTCCTTGAAACAGGCAAACGAGGAAATCCTGCGCTCAGAAAAGCTCTCTTCCGTAGGCAGACTTGCCGCAGGTATGGCCCACGAAGTTGGCAATCCCATTGGAGCAATCCTGGGGTACGCCAATCTCCTGAGGACTCACGTGGAAAAAAACCAAGAGGCAAGAGACTTTCTCGAACGGATCGAAAAAGAGATTGCCAGGATTGACACAATCGTCCGGGAACTTCTCGATTTCTCGAGACCATCGCCTGGCTCCTCCGTCCCTGTCGATGTCAATGCCCTGGTCTCAGAAAGCGCTTCTTTTTTTTCTCACCAAAAACTCACGAGGTCTGTTGGATTTGAAACCCGCCTGGAGGAAAATATAGGGATGGTGTGGGCCAACCCGGACCAACTTAAGCAGGTCTTGATTAACCTCATGCTAAACGCAAATGACGCAATGGAAAAAGGTGGCCGTATCACCATTACAACCAGCCAAACCCCTTGGCCCGAGGCAAGAGAGAAAAGTCAGGACAAGGGCCCGGCAGGGTTTGTCGAGATCGCTGTTTCTGACACAGGCAAGGGGATCCCTAAATCCAAACTCAAGGACGTCTTTGACCCCTTTTACACGACAAAACCTCCGGGCAAAGGGACCGGCCTTGGACTCGCCATCAGTCTTCGCATTGTTGAGGCGTTCGGCGGCGCCATCAGTGTGGAAAGCGTTGAGGGGAAGGGAAGCACCTTTAAGATCAGACTGCCCCTGGAGCGCAGAGTATGATAGAAAACAAGGTAATCGTCGACCTGGGCGCCATCAGGCACAATCTCTTTGAGATCAAGCGATTGGCAGGCTCTCAAAGCCGCGTCATCGCTGTCATTAAGTCAGATGCCTATGGGCACGGCATGATCGCGGTAGGTCAAACCCTTGAGTCATCTGGCGTTGACTCCTTTGGGGTATTTGAACTGGAAGAGGCCTTGGACCTGAGAAAGGCCCATTGCAGGATCCCGATTTTACTTATGAAGGGCATCACTGCGGATGAAGTTTCAGCCGCTGTTGAAAAAAGGCTCACGGTGGCTCTTTTTCAACAGGACATAGCGGAAAAACTCTCCGGAGCGGCCCTTAAACAAGGCACGGTCACTCCGGTCCATGTGAAGATAGACACCGGCATGGGGCGCCTGGGCGTGCCATGGGAAGATGCGTCAGATTTCCTGCAAGGCCTTTTGTCCTTAAACGGGCTTTTGCTCGAAGGGATATTTTCGCACTGTGCTGTCGCCGATGAGCCCGATCACCCCTTCACGGATGAGCAGATTGGCAGATTCTTACAGGTAGTCAAAAAAACTAAACAACTTGGGGTGTGCACGGATGCCGTACACCTTGCAAACAGCGGCGCCCTTTTGGCAAGAAAGGGCATTGATCTCGGCATGGTGCGGCCCGGCATACTCCTCTACGGATCGCCGCCCGCTGAAGGCTTGGCTGGGGCAGATTCCTTCAAGCCGGCCATGACCTTCAAATCCAGGGTAACTCAGGTAAAAAAAGTCCCCGCCGACACCCCCATCAGTTACGGTTGTACCTACAGAACCCGCTCAACTTCTACCATTGCCACTGTCCCTGTAGGCTACGATGACGGATACAGCCGAATGCTCTCAAACAAAGGAGAGGTGCTCATCCATGGGAGAAGAGTGCCGATCGTGGGTCGCGTTTGCATGAACCTGACCATGGTGGACGTGTCTTCACTGGACGGTGTCTCCGTGGGCGATGAGGTGGTTCTTTTGGGAGCCCAGGGAAAAGAGCGGATAACTGCCGAAGAGCTGGCAAGAAGAATCGGAACGATTAGCTACGAAGTCTACTGCATGATCGGAAAGAACAACCGTCGTGTCCATGTGGATTCACAGAAAAGATAGCAAGTCACAGAATCCTTCCGCGATCTCGTGCGGCGCCGCCCTCGGCCGCACTATGATCTGGAAGGAGGTCCTGAATTTCAGCCAGGAATGATACCTAAGAGACTTCAAGGCTAAAAACAGGGGCCAAATGTCAATTTATCACCATCGTCCCGGAAATACGCCCAAAGGGAGGCGCAGGACAAAAGTTGTACCTTTTTTCAACTCGCTGTGGCATTCAATGGTGCCGCGGTGAGCCTCCACAATCGTCTTGACTATTGACAACCCGAGGCCCGTACCTTTTTTGCCTTTGGTAGTAAAGAAGGGGTCGAACATCTGTTCCAAGA
>JADFWI010000131.1 GCA_015222985.1 Pseudomonadota bacterium
AGCTATTTAACCGACGAGCAACGCAGCCAGGCGGGATGGATCGGCGCATCAAAATGTGAAGTTATTTTTGAGCGAGCCCTTACGTACTCAGTGCGTTCACCTGCTTGCTGAGGCGAGATATTTTCCTGGAAGCGTTTTTGCGGTGGATGGCCCCTTTGTTGGCAGCCTTCTGGATAACGGGGATAGCCGTGGTCAAGGCAGCCCTGGCCTTTTCTGCAGACTGCTCACCGATGGAGGCCCTGACGGTCTTGATGACATTTTTTACCCGCGTGCGGTTAGATTTGTTCCGCAGGTTCCTGACCTCATTCTGTCTGGCTCGTTTTATGACTGATTCATGTGTTGCCAAAGTCTCTTGCTCCTTTCAAAAAGATCTAAAAACATCTAAAAATATTCAACCTGACAGTATTTGTCAAGAACTATTTGTACACCAGGGCGTTGATGCCGGCCCTGGAGAAGAAATGCCTAACATGCCTAAAATGAGCTAAAATGCCTAAAATTGATACATTCGTAAAAAAATCGGATTCAACGAATCTGTCATTTCGACCGCGCCGACTTCGCCATAGTATCGCTGGCTACGACGGCTGAAAGGGAGAAATCTTATGCTTTCGGTATGTTACATGGGAAAGATTTTTCCCTGGCCCAGACCGGGTTCATATATAGCACCGGTTATTATCCTCATGTCGCGCCAGGGCGGGCGCTTCGCTCGAAATGACAAGTTGTGGAGACTTTTTACGAGACCATCAAAATTGATGTATTCTGTCATTTTGGAATTCGGATCTGAAAAGAGGTATCAACTGTGATTGCCAAATTTGCTTTTGGCCGAGTTTTTGAAAACTGACTCGCCAAAGGCGCGCCACAATTTTAGGCATTTTTAACTTTAGGCACTTTAGGCATTCATGAGTTGGCGAAGCGCCCAGCTCCCGTAAAGGGTAGATCAAAGCCGCGTACTCTGCGGGTTGATATTTATTACTGGTGACTGTTCTTATGTCTGAAGACGCTCGTGTCACAAAGGCTGCCGGCATTGTGGGGGCTGCCACTCTATTGAGCCGCATCCTCGGGTTTGTGAGGGATGTTGTGGTGGCCTGGTTTTTCGGGGCCGGGCCAGCAGCTGACGCCTTTTTTGTGGCTTTTAGAATTCCCAATCTTTTGCGTCGTCTCTTTGCTGAGGGCTCTCTTACGATTTCCTTTATCCCGGTTTTTACGGAGCATTTCTACAAGCATGGTCGCGATGACGCATTCAAGTTGGCGAGATCTGCATGGTGGCTACTTGCCATGATTCTGGTGGTAGTGACTGTACTGGGAGTTCTCCTGTCGCCTCTCATTGTCAGGGTCATAGCGCCAGGGTTCTTTTCCTCACCTGAAAAGTTTGATCTGACAGTCCTTTTGACCCGGATCATGTTCCCTTATATTTTTTTTATTGGTCTGGTTGCCTTGGCTATGGGGATCCTAAATGGCCTCGGTCATTTTGCAGCGCCAGCGCTTGCTCCTGTATTGCTAAATGTTGCTATGATCGGCTCGGTATTGCTCCTTTCGCCTTGCCTGTCAGAGCCATCAATAGGTCTTGCCATAGGGGTAATTGTCGGTGGGGGCTTACAGTTGGGTCTTCAGATTCCGTTTATGATCCAAAAGGGCTTTCATCTGTTGGTGAAGAGCCCCTTGTACCATGCAGCCGTCAAGCGGATAGCGCTGTTGATGACGCCGGCCGTGTTTGGAGCTGCTGTGTATCAGATTAACATCCTTGTAGGAACCCTGCTTGCCTCGCTCCTCCCGGAAGGCAGTGTCTCCTATCTCTATTATGCTGACCGGTTAGTCCAATTTCCTCTTGGCGTGTTTGCCATTGCCCTTGCTACGGCTGTGTTGCCCAGCCTGTCCAGACAGGCAGCAACAGGGGATATGGAGGGGCTGCGGGCTTCCTTTTCTTATGCCCTGAAGTTGGTTTTCTTTATTTCCATCCCAGCAATGACAGGACTGATAATCCTGCGGGAGCCGATCGTGCAGCTTCTTTTTCAGAGAGGAGCCTTTGATCCTGACACAACACGCTTGACTGCTGAAGCCCTTCTCTACTATGCGATTGGCCTATGGGCATTCTCAGGCGTGCGCATTGCTGTCGCAACTTTTTATGCCCTTCAGGACACCAAAACCCCGGTTAAGATTGCCGTCATTTCTCTTCTGGTAAACATTGCCTTATCTGTTTTGCTTATGGGACCAATGCGGCATGGTGGGCTGGCCCTTGCCACATCGCTCTCTTCAGGGGTGAATCTGGTATTACTGATCTGCGCTTTAAAAAAGCGTTTGGGTCGAATCGGGGCTCGTGATATGGTGCGATCCGTATTAAAATCCACAGCCTCTGCAGTTGTCATGGGTGGTGTCATCGCTCTTGTGGCTCTTTGGGCAGTCCCCATATGCGGCCAGAGTCCGTGGTACCTCGTGGCGTGGGTATTAGGCGGTGTTGTTGGAGGCTCTGTCATTTACGGTGGATGTGCCTCACTTTTCAAATGCCGGGAAGTGGGCACTATTATCAATATCGTTAGGGCGGGCATTGGCAAAAAGCATGGATAACCAGATCGTACGGGAATGTCGATCTTCTGTTTAAGCAATAGGCTCAAGGTGCAAAGACACTTGCCTCTGGCCTTATACCCTGCGCCTTGCGCCTCAACCCCGGGTTTGTGGCCTTTTCGATGTTTCTTCAGGCTGGGCTGTACACCAACAACTTTATCTGTAAATCTGCTGAGCATATGAGTACCAAGACCAAGATCATCGTAACGGGGGGTATGCTGATGTTTCTTGGCTTCCTTTTTGTCATAGGTTTTGGCGAACGGGGTGCAGTTGATCTCTATCAACTGAAGTTGGAAAGGGATCATTTGGAAAGGGTCAACCTTGATCTTCAAAGAAAAAACCGGGCATTGTATCGGACTATCGAGCGCCTGAAAGATGATCTTGACTTTGTGGAAAATATCGCAAGGACAGAACTTGGCATGACAGCAAGAGATGACGTGGTTATTCTCAGGAAAAAAGATAGAAGGTAGCCCAACCTCTGGGTTCTAAAAATACTTCGAATGGCAACTGAAAGAGACGATATCGTAGATCTCACTCCAACGGTGACACTTGCAAAACTCTACGAAGGGCAGGGCCTTTTAGATAAGGCGGCGGCTGTGTATAGAAAGCTGGTTGTCCTTGAACCAAACCGTACGGAGTTGGATGAAGCGTTAATGGGAATTGAAAGAAGGCTGGAAGGCCAAAGAAGACAGCCCGGGAAAGCTGGAAAAAAGACGGCCTTGTACCGGCTGAGACAGTGGCAAGGAGCAATCAGTGGCCGAAAGAGATGCCTTGATCAAGGGCACGAAAAGAAAACAAGAATCCTTGTCATACACGGCCAGAATCTTGACATGCCCGGCCAGCGTGACACCCCTACATCCAATGATGTAGCCCTGGAGCAAACGGATAAGGATATCAAAGATGCTGCGGAGGCAGGCGGTGTCCGTGTGGACATATTTCAATCAAACCGTGAAGGAGAGTTGGTCCAAAAGATTTGCGAGGCA
>JADFWI010000132.1 GCA_015222985.1 Pseudomonadota bacterium
AGCCCGTTTTCCACCCGGTCAAGACACATGTCACACTTGGCCAGGGTCCCATCCTTGGCCGCCCTTGGGACGTTATAGGGACAGGAATCGATAACCGCCTGGCTGTCCAGGTTTTGGGTATTCGCAGTAAAAATCACTGCTCCGGTTGCCGGGTCCTTGAAAATGGCCGTGGGGTCATCCGCAGTCATTTCACAAGGCGCCTCTATGCAGTGGCGACACTGATCCGGAAAAAAGAGCCACTGGAGCTTGCCGCCCACTACCACCTCGTTAAACCTTACAAGCTTGTAGGTCACGAAGGAGAGATCCGCCGGGTTTTGGTGAGTTCCACGATTCTTAGTTTTTTCCGCAGGCAGGTCATGCCACTGCTTGCAGGCGACCTGACATCCTCTGCAGGCCGTACAAATTGTCGTATCAATGAAAAATGATTTACCTGGCATTCAGATCACCTCCTTCTATAGTTTGGACACATTGACCATAAAGGCCTTGGTTTCAGGGATTTTCGTATTCGGATCACCCGTTGCAGGCGTCAACAGGTTGGCGCTGTCTTCTGTGCCGGTTTGCGGCCAACGCCAGCCAAAACACCACGGGACACCCACCTGGTGAACCGTGTTCCCTGCGATGTTGAACGGCTTGAACCGCTTGGTAACGATGGCGGTGGCCTTCAGGGAACCCCTGGCTGAGGAGACCAACACACGCTCACCGTTTTTGATCCCCTTGAGCTTTGCCAGCTCCTCGCTCATTTCGACAAATACCTGAGGCTGCAACTCGAGAAGCCAAGGCTGGGGCCGGGTCATGAGCCCGGTCTGCCAGTGTTCAGATACCCGGTACGTGGTGCCCACAATGGGGTATCTCGGATCGCAGGTCTTGTACGCATCTGCGTCGGTTCCGTAGACAGGCGCCACAGGGTTCATTCGCTGTTTGTTACCTGACATGAGGTTCTTCTCTACGGGACACTCGAGAGGTTCGTAGTGCTCCGGGAAGGGACCGTCTGCGCGTCCCGGGCCATAAATCTGAGCATGCCCGTGCACGTGCATGATAAAGGCCCACTTGCTCTTGGGGTGGGGCTTTTCCAGGCTGCCGATGGGCGGCCAGCCGCCATCCGGCACATCGCCGATCCATTTCTTCCCGTTCCACCTGATCACCCAGTCTTTCTTGTCAAAGGGCTGTCCCTTGAGATCCACAGATGCACGGTTGTAAATGATCCTGCGGTTTACGGGCCAGCACCAGGAAAATTTCGGGTAGAGACCGATCTTGTTTACAGCATCTTCCTGGCCTTTGCGGGCTGCCATGTTCCCCTTCTCCGTATAACTGTTGCAGTAGAGCCAGTTTGCCGAAGAAGTGGAGCCGTCTGCCTGGAGCCATGCAAAGCTAGGAACCAAGGTCCCCTTCTTGCACAGCTTGCCCTTGACAGTGCAGTCTTTCAGGAAATAGCCGTTTATCTCCTTGGCCGCCTTGTGAGGATCATACAACCCGTCTGTCATATAGTCCCACTTGAGGTTCATGATCGGCTCGACGAATGCCCCGCCTTCCTTATAGGCCTCCTTAATCTTATAGCCAAGTTCCATGATGATGTCGCCATCGGACCTGCTGTTCCCAAGGGGTTTTGGTCCCTGATAACGCCACTGCATCCACCTGCCGCTGTTGGTGATGCTTCCTTCCTTTTCCACCGACACACACGCGGGCAGAGAGAAGACCTCGGTCTTGATGGTGGACGGGTTCATCCCCGGTCCTTTCCAGAACGAGGCGGTCTCATTGTCAAAGATATTGACATTGACCATCCAGTCCAGGTTGCCCATGGCCTTGCGGTTCTTGTTGGCATTGGCCAGGGAGCAGGCCAGATTCATGCCCCAGTTGAAAAAGCCCTTGACCTTTCCTTTGTACATGTCGTCAAACATATCCAGAAAGGCGTATGTCTTGCCGGCATCCAGCTTGGGCATCCAGTCATATCCAAAATCGTTTTCCTTGGTGGCTTTCTCGCCAAAGTAGGACTTCAACAAGCTCACCATATACTTGGGTTCATTCTGCCACCAGTTGGCGCTGTTGGGATCCTTGCTCTTGGCCCTTCTCTTAAGGTAGTCACCAAGGCTAGGCCATTTGGTGCTTGGGGTAGCCAGGTAGCCGGGCCAGATGTGAAAGAGGAGACAGTGGTCGGTTGAACCCTGGACATTAGACTCACCTCGCAGGGCATTCACGCCGCCTCCTGCAACACCGATGTTACCCAGGAGCAACTGGATCATGGCCATGGCACGGATGTTCTGGACTCCCACCGTATGCTGGGTCCAGCCCATGGCATACATAATGGTGGCTGACTTGCCGGTGGCCCCGGTGGCCGTATAGGTCTTATAGACCGTCTTGAGGTCTGCTTCCGGGGTGCCGGTGATCTTTGAGACCAGCTTGGTGTCATACCTGCTGTAATGTTTCTTCAACAACTGGAACACAGACCGGGAATCCTTCAGGTCGCGGTCCATTTTCGGAACCCCGTTCTTGTCCATCTCAAAGGCCCATTTTTTCTTGTCATACTTGCGGTTCTTTTCGTCATAGCCGGAAAAGAGGCCGTCTTTGAACTTAAAATCTTTCCCAACGACAAACGGCGCGTTTGTGTACGCGCTGACATACTCCTTGTTGTAAAGTTTCTTGTCCAGAATGTACTTGATCATGCCGCCCAAAAAGGCGATGTCAGTGCCTGATCGCAGGCTGGCATAGATGTCTGCCTTGGAGGAGGTCCTTGTAAATCTGGGGTCCACATTGATAAGCTTGGCCCCTTGTTTCATGGCCTTGAAGACATACTTGAACGATATTGGATGGTTCTCGGCCGCATTGCTTCCCATGATCAGGACGCAATCGCTGTTGCCGATGTCGATCCAGTGGTTGGTCATCGCACCGCGTCCGAACGACTCTGCCAGAGCCGCAACAGTGGCGCTGTGTCAGATACGGGCCTGGTGTTCGACATAGACAAGGCCCAGGGCCCTCAAGAGCGCCTGGTAGATCCAGCACTCTTCGTTGTCCAGGGCGGAACTGCCGCCCGAAACGATCTCGACGGTCCGGTTAACCACCTGACCCTTGGCGTTCTTGTGAGTAAAGGTGGCATCACGGGTCTTCTTTACGCGTTTGGCAATCTCGGTCAGTGCCCAATCCCATGAAACCTGCTTCCACTCCTTTGCATAAGGCGCTCGATACATGGGCTCAAGGTGCCGATTTTCGTTTTCGGTCAATTGAGACAGCGAGCTGCCCTTACTGCAGAGTGAGCCGCGGTTGATAACGTGGTCAGGATCACCCTCGATGTTGATGACACGGCCGTCGCCTTTCTGGCTCGTATGCACAATGGCGCCACAACCTACTGCACAATAGGGGCAGATGGTGGTGGTCTCCTTGGCATACTTGGTCTTTAGCATTTGGGCATGTACCTTTACTGGCGAAAGGTCAAAGCCCAGACTGCTTACCGCAAGACCGGCAGCCGTTGCACCAGAGATCTGAATAAACTCTCTGCGTGTTACTTTCATAGGCGTACTCACCTTCCTTTCTGAATAAAATTTGGTTGGTTAGAAAAAACCGGTAAGCCTGAAACTACTCAGAATTCACCCCCTCTCCGTTTATGTAATTGGGATTCTTGTAATAGAACAGTTTGTTGACCGGTGAAAACCCAAAGTGCAAGAATGGCAACTTGATATCCATGGTCCTTTGCGGTTAGGATTCTCTAAGTCTTGCTCCGGGCGATATGGGATTGTTGCAGTATGTCATATGTGATATAATGGCTATATTTTCAATATGTTACTTATATACCCAAGTCTCCACTGTGTCAACTCTTTTTTGTTCATCACTGTTGATGGAGTCGTAAAAAGTCGTCACCCCGGCGAAAGCCGGGGTCCAGGTCAGTCATAAGTCTCTGAATACACTGGATTTCGGCTTTCGCCCGCCTGCGGGCCAGAGCCTATGGCGGAGAGCCCGGAATGACAAAAAGGACGTTTTTTGACTTCCAACGAACTTAAATCAAGTTTATTGTCGACAGGACGCCACAAAGCGGCATAAACGACCTTTTATGAATGCATCATTGTGGCTTTTCGGTTCCCGCTATCTTTTCGGGATCCGCACCTTCAAGGAAAGGTCCTCCAGTTGGTCGGGGGGGACATCACAAGGGGCTCCGGTGAGGAGACAGGTTGCTTTTTGAGTCTTTGGAAAGGCGATTACGTCCCTGATGGAGGATTGTCCGGCCATTAGCATGACGATTCTGTCAAACCCCAGGGCGATGCCACCGTGGGGAGGGGCCCCAAAGTCAAGGGCTTCAAGCAGAAAACCGAATTTTTTCTCGTAGGTTTCCCGGTCAATGCTCAGGGCCTCAAATACCTTTTCCTGAACCCCGCGCTGGTGGTTGCGGATGCTGCCGCCGCCTATCTCCGCTCCGTTGAGGACTAGATCATAGGCCCTGGACCGGACAGAGAGAGGGGCATCGGCAATCCGTTCCATGTCCTCTTCAAGGGGAGCAGTAAAGGGATGGTGCATGGCCATATACCGTTTTTCCTGCTCGTCATATTCCACAAGAGGAAACCCGGTCACCCATACGAAGTTGTATTGGTCATCGTTTATCAGGCCCAGTTTGCGGCCCAATTGATTTCGCAGATGCCCCAGGGCCTCGTTCACTACCTTGGCTTGATCGGCTACGAACATGACAAGGTCCCCTGGCTCCATATCGAGCCTCTCGGTCAGCAATGTTTTTTCCGAATCGGAAAAAAATTTTGCAATGGGTGACTGCCAGGCATCAGGACGCACTTTGATCCAAGCCAGGCCCTTGGCCTTGTAAACAGCCACAAAGTCTGCAAGATCGTCGATCTCTTTTCGAGAAAAACCGATGCATCCCTTTGCGTTTATGGCCTTAACTATGCCACCCGCCTTTACGACATTTGCAAAGGCCTTGAACTCGGCCGTGGCAACAATATCAGAAACATCCTTTAGCTCCAGAGCGAACCGAAGATCGGGCTTATCCAGACCAAATCGACCCGTTGCCTCCTCATAGCTCAGGCGCTTGAAAGGAGTCTTGAGTTCTATGCCAAGTATCTCCTTAAACATGGCAGCCATGATCCCCTCCGTAACTCCCATCACATCTTCTTCAGTAACAAAGGACATCTCAATGTCGATCTGGGTAAATTCCGGCTGTCGGTCTGCCCGGAGGTCTTCGTCTC
>JADFWI010000133.1 GCA_015222985.1 Pseudomonadota bacterium
AGTTGGCAATAAACGCAATCGTACGAACAGACCTTATAAGGGACCAGATCAACGCCCAAGGACAAACCTAACCTGCGTGAAGGGACTGGGCCGTAAACAAATTTTTCTGTCATTTGTAATAAGCGTTCATAGGTTCAGAGTTCAGGGTTACCATTTGTGATAACTCACCCGTTGTTTTGACGGGATAAAAACCAAAAAGACCAGAAAGCTTTCCTCATGCCCTCTATCCTGATGTCCCGTCAAACAAAAAGTCCTCAACCCGGCGCCACAGTCCCTTGATGGCATCAGCGACCTTGCCATCTGAAAATTCGACAACGCTTTTGCCGGCAACCATGGCATGGGTGACGGTCGTATCATAGGGGATACGACCAACCAACTCGATCTGATTGTTGTTACAATAAGTTGCAATCCGATCCGACATTTCCTCGTTTATGTCGAATTTGTTGACACAGGCGAGGGTCAGAATCTTAAAATGGGCAGCCAGGCCTGCAACCCGTTCAAGGTCGTGAAGACCCGACAAGGTCGGCTCGGTTACAATCAGGACGACGTTCGTGCCGGTGATGGAGGCAATTACGGGACATCCTATCCCCGGAGGACCGTCCACGATAATGGTGTCAAGACCTTGGTCTTCAGCCAGTACCTTGGCCTGATTTCTAACCAGGCTTACCAGCAGGCCGGAGTTCTCCTCTGCGATACCCAGCTTGGCATGGACCATGGGACCGAGCCGCGTTTCTGAAATATACCACTTGCCGCAGATAACCTGTGGAAAGTCGATGGCCTCAACCGGACAGAAATAAACGCACACGCCACAGCCTTCACAGTCTATCTTGTTCACAACAAAGTCCGGGCTGATGGCATTAAACTGACAGCGATCGAGGCATTCCCCGCATTCAGTGCAGGCTTCCAGGTCTATTTTAGCGACTCGTCCTCCCCTGAAATCTTCCTCATGCTTTATGTCCGGGGCTAGAATCAGGTGGAGGTCAGCCGCATCCACATCTCCGTCAGCCAGAACCTTGTTTTTGGCAAGGGCCGCAAAAGAGGCCACCACGCTTGTTTTGCCGGTGCCTCCCTTGCCGCTTACAATCGTTAGCTCTTTCATTCAATCAATTCCACTATTTTTTCGTAGACGGCTCGAAACCGATCCTTCATCTCGGGCATTATCTCTACCATCATGACGCCACGGGAATAGGCCTCGGCAACCTTTCTGTCATCCGGAACTTCCATCAAGATCGGTATGTTTTCTTTTCCGGCGTATGTGGTAACCCCGTCGTCTCCTACATCGCAGCGGTTGATAATGATGCCAACGGGAATTTGGAGAATGCGCACTGCCTCAACAGCAAGCTTTAGGTCGTTTAGCCCAAAGGGCGTGGGCTCGGTGACCATAATCGCAAAGTCCGAATGCTTCAGGGTAACAATGACCGGACACGACGTCCCGGGCGGGGCATCTATGATGGAGGTCTTTTCAGGAGCGATGTGTTCCTTTACTCGCTCAATGAGGGGCGGAGACATGGCCTCGCCAACCCGCAAACGGCCATGAACGAATTCAACATGGCCGGACATCCCGCTTTCCAGCACCCCTAGTTCGCGGCCCTTTTCGCTTATGGCTTCCGTTGGGCAGACCATCATGCACCCTCTGCAACTGTGGCAGAGCTCGGGAAAGGTCAGGACTTTTTTCCCAATGACAGTGATGGCGCTGAACTGGCAGATCTCGCCGCACTTGCCGCAGAAATCGCACTTGTCAAGATCGACTTCAGGGACAGGCGTTGTCACCTTCTCAGTGTGGTTTATCTCAGGTTTCATGAAAAGGTGGGCATTTGGTTCTTCCACATCGCAATCCAAGAGCTGCACATCTTCATTTAGTGACACAGCCAGGTTGGTAGCGATGGTGGTCTTGCCCGTGCCGCCTTTTCCGCTGGCAATACAAATAATCATATAACCTATTCCCGCGTCATTGCCGTGCCGCACTTGGGGCACTTTTGTTCAAAGCAAGGCTTTCCAAGCTGATGGGGAGATTTCTCGCCACAACTGGGGCAAACGCAGTTTCCCCCAGGGCCTGCGGCAAAGCCCCCGCCTTGTCCGCGACCCCCACCGCCTTGACCCATTCCTCTGCCTGTTCCACCGCCCTGACCTCTTGGGCCTGTCCCGTCTCCTCTTGGCATGTCTTCTCCTTCAACTAAATCGCTCAGCAATTTTACTTCTGAGTTTCCAGTTCTTTGATCCGCCGCTGGATTTCTTCCATCTGGCCGCGTAGCATCTCGGCATCTTCCTTGAGATAGGAAAGCTCTTCTTTCCTCGTGGACTTTGATCCAGATGCCATGGGGGATAAGTTCTGTAGACCACGTCCCATACCCATGCCACGACCACCTCCCATGCCGCGACCGCCTCCCATGCCGCGGCCGCCTCCCATCCCGCGACCCATGCCCATGCCGCCACCTGCACCAAAGCCGGTTCCAGGGACTTGCTGAGGCGAGGGGCTCGGTGGTTGGTTGACATTGGCCTGCATACCGGCATGGTTCTCGGCGTTGGGTTTATCTGTTGGCTGCAATTGCCTGCTCTTATATTGCCCGGCGGCCTCGCGGACTGTTCCGGAAACGCCGGTTATCACATCAAGGCCCGCTTCTGAAAGGACCTGGTAGGCATTAGGCCCGACATTACCAGTAAGGACTGCCTTTGCTCCCTTATCAGCCACGGCCTTGGCCGATTGTATTCCCACGCCACCACCTTGCGTTAGGTTTGCATTTGGCATTGCCTCGAAACTCATGTCATCAGGATCCAGAATCATAAAATACTGACATCTACCGAATCTGGGGTCGACCTCTGAGTCAAGTTCGGGCCCTGTTGATGAAATGGCTATTTTCATAGTTGGTTTTCTCC
>JADFWI010000134.1 GCA_015222985.1 Pseudomonadota bacterium
ACCCAGCTCCAGATCGTTCCCAGCGAATGCAGGGAGGATATTGCGGAAAAGTCAGGGGATCTCTATTTTGCCGTCATAAAAGATTTTCTCAATAGACGTATGGGTCGAAGACCACGTAGAAGGCGGAAAAGGAAATAATCAGGCCCATGAGCCGCTTCCAAAACTCAAGATCTTGTTCGAGGGCAAGACGCGAGGAGATAAAAAAGCGCGGTAGGCGGCCTGTCCAACATTTTGTGCATGGGACAAAATGCAGCTTGAGGCAGCGTGCAAGGCCGTTAACCTCTTTAATTTCTTCTCCTACAAGCAAGTCAATAATGACCTTCGAGGCCGTGATGCCATGCACAATATCCGATCCGTGGTTTCCGCCACCCAGAATTCGTTGCTGATCTCACCAGACATTTACCTATTAAACGAGATAATTAGTAACTCCATGGAAAGTACATACACTGGTGAGGGGTATTTTACAGGAGTGATAACATGCCAAGCGAGCCCGAAAATCGGAATAAAAATAAGCAGAATAGATTTCAGAACTTCTCACAGGCATTGATTCCCTGGATAGCTTTGCTATTCACGATAGTATTCGGTGTCATGGAGTTGAGAAGTCAAGCTGCAATACGGCAATTGACGGCCTCAAATGTTGAACTTGCGATATCACAGGTGAAAGTTTCGTTGATACCGTCGTTATCGAGTAAGGATGCTAGCCAGAGAGCCATGGCCCTATATCTTGCTCAGGCTTTGGACGAGCAATTTGCTGTTGAAATCGCGAGCGTTTTAGCAAAAAGCGACCCTGATAAAAGTGTACGCATTTCGGCAAGATCAACCCTTGGTTCTTTATCTAAAAGCCGACGAAATGACGTTAAACAGATAGCAGAAAAAGGTATCGACCAGTATGATATCATGATCGAACTGAGAACTAAGGGTCTACTTAATAAATTGAACGCTGCGCAAGACTACATTGATGGTGGCAGTCGCAATGGTTACGAGAAAGCCTTAAAGCTCTATCGTGAGGTGGTCGGCCAATTATCGCCAGGTGTATTAAGAAATCTTGACCAAAACCTACTGGCTGACGCAAAAAGGAGCGACGAAGAAGGTTACATAGATCAATCTGCACGCAATTACCGGTCGTTGTTTTCAGACTATCGCTAAAAAGGAATAAATTCTGATGTATCAAAACGGTATGACTTATCATTCGGTAAAAGAATGAAGGCATTTTTTGGATTTGTTACATTTGGCTTCAAAAACAACTAAAAAAGGAGATAGGATTATGTGCCGAAAAATTTTTCTCCCAAAGCTGTTCCTCTTAGTAACATTGACAGTATGCTTGGTATTTTGTTGGGATGGACATGCTGAACAAGAACCATTTGTTGTCACAGTTACCCACCCCCAAAATGGAAACGAGGTTGGAACGGAATTAACTGTAAAAGGAACTGCTTCGATCCCTTTAGGGAATTACCTTTGGGTTCTTGCCCGTCGAGTTGACTTTGAACCTCTTTGGTGGCCGCAACGTGAAGCAAAGATTGATCCAAAAACTCACAAGTGGAGCGCAACCGCCACTTTTGGTTTGCCTCGGGACATCAATTGGGATTTTGACATAGGGGTTATCACAGTAGACGCAAATGGGCACCAAGAGCTTATGGATTACTGGATAGAGGCGATGAAAACCGGTGATTGGAGGCCCATACAAATTCCGGCGACTACATCCCCACCTCGAATAATTAGAGTTAAGAAGGTACGCCATTAACCAAACCGTAGATAAGGTGCAGGCACCTGTTGTTTCAGAGAGCCAATGATTAGACTCACCTGCAGAAGTTACGCCTATTGGTTTGCCGGCACCTGTGCAAGTTCGACCAGACGGTCCTGAACGTCATAGGCCAGCTTTAGTTCATATGTCCCGTCACAATTGACTGTGGCGAGTCGACCGGCTGAATCGTAGTCGTACTTCAACACCACATCATTTGGGCAGGTGATTTCCTTAATCTCATCGTAGTTTAGGGTCAAAAAGCTTTTGGGTACCTCAGAAATCACATAAAGTTGCATGATTAGAAAGAACGCAAACGCCTCTCCTTTCTATTCACTGACGATCTAGATCGTGGGGAAGTGTTTGGTGAAGTCAAATCCGTTTCAACTCAAAACCCGCCGCCCCTGTATATTCGAAATAGTCCCGCCACCACTTCGTATGGGCTGGGCCTTGCAATTCCTTTATGTCAGGAATCTGGAATGCAATGACCTCCACACCGGCTAAAATGCCTTGCGTATCAAGCACCAGTAGTGAACGTTCCTTTAACCCTGCAATGCTTTCGTACCCGCCATAGTGGGATATGTGCTCACTGTTCTCCAGCAAATTGGAGAAGAGGACCACCTTCCGCATCTTCGCACTGGCAAAATCAGGCGTCCTTGCGACTTCACGCAGAGTCTCCAGGATCGGAGTGGCCACCGCCTTTTGCGTGTAATCAAGGCCATTCACAATACGCTCCAGCGGCTGAATGAACTCTTCCTGAAAACGCCGTTTCTGTCTCTTGGGATTGCCGATCTTGAAATCGGTCTGGCTCCCGTCCTCCAAACGGCACTTGCTGAATAGCCTGACGGCCCGGGCACCCGGCCTGTCGCCGTCTTGCATGATGACATAAAATGAGAAACGCTCACCCACCTTCAGCGTATCGCGCAGATGCTTGAATTCATCCAGGAACGTCC
>JADFWI010000641.1 GCA_015222985.1 Pseudomonadota bacterium
ATCAACAGGGCAGAGGATTTATTGCAAGGGGATTATTACATAGTACCGAGCATACCAGAAATAGAGCCCATTCCAGAAGATGGAAAGACAGCATATGTTGGAGATTTAACAATTTCAACCAGAAATATGGAAAATCCATCCTGGCTCAAAGAAATTGATGACAACTTGCCTCTTGTTTATATAACCATCGGAGGTGGTGCGGGACCCGTAGGTAATAATTTATTTTTTTCCACCATTATTAAGGCATTTGCCGGTAATCCAATCAATGTGATTGTTTCAACAAGTAATAAATTTAATCCTTCAGACTTTCCAAACACTAGCCAAAACATAAGATTTTATAAATGGGTCCCGGGAAAGCTCATGATATCAAGAGCCGATCTTGTAATTTTTCATGGGGGATATAGTACGATGATGGAAACAGTTACTTGTGGCAAGCCAGCTATTATTACACCATTCCAGACAGAGCAGGAGGGGAATGGGAGAAGGCTTGAGATGCTTGGCTGTGGTCGTGTGATTAAGTTAAGCAGCGAAGACTTTAAAAAAATAGAAGGTCAATGGAAGTATGGTACTTATAGCTTTTTGGTCCAAAACAGATTTGACCTGACTTCGGGAAAATTATATCGAGAAGTTGATAACTTACTAAATGATAATGAGTGTCTAAGTAATGCTCAAGGTCTTCAATCGAAAATCATAAAATATCGCGGTGCTGAAGGAACTATGGAATTAATAGAGAAGCATTGGGGATAGCTTTTGAAAGGAATAAGGAGGAAAATGGGCAGATGATTATGCAGAAAAACAATACTTCATTTGCCGAAGAATTATTGATACTCGTAGATGCAAGAGATAACATCATCGGCTACGAAAACAGGGGGAAGTGCCACGAAGGAGAAGGTCTGTTACACCGGGCCTTTTCCATATTCATCTTCAACGATGAGAAGCAACTGCTGGTACAGAAGCGAAGTACTGAAAAAGTCCTTTGGGCTCTTCATTGGTCCAACAGTGTGTGTAGTCATCCACGCAAAGGGGAAGGTTATGAAGAGGCCGCCGTGAGACGGTTAAATGAAGAGATTGGATTTGAAACATCACTGCAGTTATTATTCAAGTTTCAATATCAGGCACGGTTTGGGAATATCGGGTCTGAAAATGAGATGTGTTGCGTCTATATTGGAAAATCGGACGGAATTGTTAGAGCTAATCCGAGTGAAGTCGCTGAATGGAAATATATAGATATCGAAAAGCTAAATAAGGATATCCTAGCCCGTCCTCACCTCTACACACCATGGTTCAAAATAGAGTTGGAGCGGATTCAGAGGCACCACCGCATTGACATCGAGAATTTATGAATTTATGAAAATCGATTTTTTGATGGTAACGGCATACGATCACTTATTAAGATAATGGAGGAAATGGAAAATGGAGAACATTGAGTTTGCACTGCTTGAAAAAGTCGATAATGTCAGTGACCTGAAAAACATTGCAATAGAGTACCTACCTCAGTTAGCGGAGGAAATAAGACAATTCATCATTCAGAATGTTTGTGAAACAGGTGGCCATCTTGCTCCATGTCTGGGTGTGGTTGAGTTAACAGTGGCCTTACACTACTTCTTCAACAGCCCAAGGGACAAAATAATCTGGGACGTCGGCCATCAGTGCTATGCTCATAAAATACTAACTGGCAGAAGGACAAAATTTCATACATTGAGGCAGTATAAGGGTTTGAGCGGCTTCCCAAAATGCTCTGAGAGCGAGCACGATGCCTATGGAACAGGGCATGCCTCTACTTCAATATCAGCAGCCCTTGGATTTGCCACGGCACGTAATTTGGGAAAGAAAGATTTTGAGGTTGTGGCTGTGATTGGAGACGGGGCATTAACAGGCGGCAATGCTCTGGAGGCGATAAACCAGGCCGGTTACCTGAATACCAAGATTATCATCATTCTTAATGACAACAGAATGTCTATATCAAGAAACGTTGGAGCCTTTTCAGACTATACCCACAGGATTGAAAAAACTGAAACATATAAGGAAGTGAGGGCAACAATTAATCAGCTTATTGAGGATGATAACGACTTGAAAGAAAAATTAGAGGATTTAAAGGCCCATATGAAAAAAGTCGGAGCCCCCGGGCTTCTTTTTGAGAAGTTGGGCCTGAATTACATCGGCCCTGTGGACGGTCATAACATAAAGGAAGTGTTGGATTCCTTGGAAAGAGCTAACAACTTCGATGGTCCTTCATTGATCCACGTCAGAACAACTAAGGGAAAGGGTTATTCTTTTGCAGAGCATAACAAGCCTAAGTTCCACGGAGTGAGTCCATTCAATGTTAAAAACGGCGAGGTTCTAAAATCTTCTGATGGGCCAGCTTATACGAAAGTCTTTGCTGACACGCTTGTTGATATTGCCAAAAAAGATGACTCGATAGTTGGAATAACAGCAGCTATGCCCGACGGTACAGGTCTTTCAAAATTCAAAGAGCATTTCCCTGACAGGTTCTTTGATGTGGGAATAGCAGAGCAACATGCAGTTGTTTATGCTGCTGGCCTAGCAAAGCAAGGATTAAAGCCTGTGTGCGCCATTTATTCAACATTTCTTCAGAGAGCCTATGACGCAATAATCCATGACGTGTGCCTTCAGGAACTGCCCGTTGTCTTCGCCATGGATCGCGCCGGGCTTGTCGGAGATGACGGGCCAACCCATCATGGCTGTTTTGATTTATCCTATCTGAGACACATTCCAAATCTGACTGTGATGGCTCCAAAGGACGGCAACGAACTCAGACATATGGTGTTCACAGCTATCAATTTAGGAAAGCCTGTTGCTGTGCGATATCCACGGGGGTATTCCTCCAATATCAAGAAAATCGATTTGCAATTTTTGGATATCGGGAAATGCGAGGTGGTAAAACAAGGGAGCATGCTCACTATCGTGTCAATAGGCACTGTCTTTCAGGACGCCCTGAGGGCATCGGAAATATTACAAGAAAAGGGTATCGAGACAACGCTCATCAACGCAAGGTTTGTAAAGCCTCTGGATGACAGTATAGCGGATCATATCAGCAGAACTGGAAAAGCTATAATCATTGAGGAAAATTCAGTAAAGGGCGGCTTTGGAAGTGCAGTTCTTGAATTATGCCATGAAAATAATATAAAACCCGATGTCAAGCTTATGGGCATCCCTGACAAATTCATTGAGCAGGGAAGCCAGGATCAGCTTAGAAAGGACTGCGGGCTTGATTTTGAAAATATCGTCAGGATTGGCACAGAACTTTATGGAGTTGGTGACTAAATGAAGTCTTTATCTGTTTTGGGAAGTACTGGGTCAATCGGCACTCAAACACTCGATGTTATCAGGCAGTTTGTAACCACTCTCCCTCATTTCCGCTGCATTATTCATTTCCACACCACAGACTTCCAATCGAAAATGGGTATCAGCCTTGCGCGCTCAGTTTCTCGCGAAAGTACGCCACTGTTTGTTTGAGTCCTTTTTCGAACGCGATGGTTGGTTGCCAGCCGAGGCAGTCCCGGGCGCGGTTGATGTCGGGCCTTCGTTGCTTGGGATCGTCTTGGGGCAGCGGGTGATTGGAGATCTCCGTGTTCGTGTCCGTTACTTGTACTATCAAGCGGGCGAGCTCGAGAATAGAATGCTCTTCGGGGTTGCCCAGGTTTATCGGCCTGTGGGCGTCTTCGCCGTTGTAATTCATAAGACGGATGAGGCCCTCGACGAGATCGTCCACATAACAAAACGACCTTGTCTGGGTTCCATCTCCAAAAATCGTTATGGGCTCTCCTTTTAGCGCCTGGATGGCAAAATTGGAGACTACCCGTCCGTCGTTCATCGCCATTTTGGGACCGTAGGTGTTGAATATTCGCGCTATTCGCACCTCAATTCTGTTTTGCAGGTAGTAGTCAATTAGCAGGGTCTCGGCGCAGCGTTTGCCTTCGTCGTAACAGCTCCTCGGTCCCACCGGATTGACATTGCCCCAGTAGCTCTCGGGCTGGGGGTGAACAGTTGGATCGCCGTAGACTTCAGATGTCGAAGCCTGGAGAATCCTCGCCCTTACCTGCCGGGCTAGCTCGACCATGTTGTAGACGCCGACCACGTTTGTTTGAATCGTCTTTACCGGATTGTACTGATAGTGAATCGGAGACGCCGGGCACGCCAGGTTGTAGATTTGGTCTACGTCCACGAGCAGGGGCTGAATGATGTCGTGGCGGATGAATTCGAATCTGTCGTTGTTAAGGAGGTGCTTGATGTTAGCTCGCGAGCCGGTAAAGAGGTTGTCGACGCAGACGACTTCGCAACCCTCCTCGATGAGCCGCTCGCAAAGGTGCGCCCCGATGAATCCGGCCCCGCCGGTGACTAGGATGCGTTTTGTTTCTTCTGCCAAAATTCCTCTTTTCTTAAGCTGATAGAAAATCGCTTTTTGCGAGCTGGACTGAAACGGCACTCCCAAGCACCACACTCTAACTTCTATAGCACTGTTGGAATCTGCAGGTCAAGGAATTTTCAATGTGTCATGAAAAAGAGGGCAAAATAAATGTTTCGGCCTATGGAGGAGTTAATTCATGCATATTTTGAGCGCACATGGCCAATAGCTACCTGTGAAAATCAGCTGGACGGGGATTAATGAAGGGTTGATTCCGATTCTTCGTATGGGGGCCAGCCGTCATCAAATTCCTCATAGACTACCGGC
>JADFWI010000642.1 GCA_015222985.1 Pseudomonadota bacterium
TCATGTTATAGGAATTGGTAGAGATGGAGTCTGAAGAGGTTTTGGGTCCACAATTCAGCGTTCACTGGCCAACCTGCTCCCCCAATCCCTGGAAAGCGATTTCCTAACACCCTATCACTTTTCAACTCGTGCCGTCAGATGATTACCTTTTTGTTGACACACAACCCTAAATTTCCTATGCTTAGTTAGCGAAAAAGCAAAGTCTTATCATCTAGGGAGTTTGCCCATGTCCGCCATGGCTCCTCCAGTTGAAGCATCAGAAATCCCGGATGATCCCTCTGGCAATCGTAGTCGGCGCTTGGCCATAGCGAAGCAAGAGTTCGAAATCGAAAAACTGAAGGTCGAAATCGCGCAGGCCACCGATGAGATAAATGCGTCTCGATCTGTTTTTCGGAAGATCAAATCAGGGTTGGCGATATTAATATCAATAACAGCCCTTGGTTCTGGTATTTTTGGCGTGATTAAAATCGCCGGCGACTATTTTGCACAGCGGGAACGGCAACTGCGTTTTGAAGTGAGCAAGGAAGTGATCGAGCTTTCCAAGCAATTGGGCTCGGACGACCGAATTGCGCGTTCCAATGCCGCCCTGCTTCTATCCGAATACGGAGAACACGCGGTTCCAATCCTGGTTTCAGCCCTTGGCGAGACAAACAAGCCGGGCTTGCCTGACCGTTTGATCTATTCGCTGGAGTTGATTCTTAAGAAAGAGCGCATAAAGGAGAACCCGCAGCTTGTGCTCGAACCACTTCTACGACAGACCGGTTTTGCCATTCAGGAGATGGTCAAAGCGTCGAATCCCGACTTGGAGTCCGTTAGCAATTACCTTGCTGCAATTGGGCATCTTGCTGCAGGGTGCAAAGATGCCCGTGTATCAAAGGCTTTGGATGCATTTAAAAAAGAGATTCATCTTTATGGTTTCAACATGGGCGATGATGATAAAGAACTCATGATCAAAAAGATCGATACGGCCAAAAAGAGAACGATGCAATCAGATCAAGGATAGGTTGATGATCGGCGCGATGAGAGGCAGGCAACAAATGCCCCGGCAGATTTTGATAGCCGCTTTTGCCACCGCTTACGTATTCTTGACGGCCTTGGGACCCTCTTGGGCGGATCCAATAGAGGCCCTGCTTTTTACAGACAGGCCCCAAAAAGATCAAGGCGCCGAAATCGTCGATTACCTTAGGATACTTGAGTCAAAGGTGGGAGACGAATTTGAATCCCGGCAGATACCGCACTACAGCATGAAGACCCTCACCAAATCGGAAATGCACGATCTTATTAAAAATAAAAAGGCCAAATATGTTTTTCGTGCAGACTTGAGTGCCTTTGACACGCTGGGGTTAAAAATAGAGATCAAATGCCGTCAAGTATCTATCGTGGAAAGCACCGGCATTGTGCAGCTGAATGATTTTCAGCCCAATCTCTACAGCATTTATACAGCCGGCATGAAAACAATCGGGGAACATTATGGCCCCTTGCGCGCCATATTGGATGACTTCTTTTGGGTGTTCGGAGTGCGGGTTGAAAAAGGAGACCGTGAAGTGCTTCTTGCCGACTGTATTTCCCTTGAGAGCGATGGGGATGATCAGGTCGGCAGGCTTACCCGCAAATTGACCGTGAAGTACCCGAGGCTGCTTCGGGACACGGAGGTGGGGCAGACCTATTATTTTGTCGGTGTCGACCATAAGAAATATCAACGTTGGTGTATATCGACCGACAGCAGCCATCAGCGCTTCCGTGCCTACGATCATATGCTCAGCGGCTATCTCACAGACATGAGTGGTAACCCCGGCATTGTGCTTTTGTGGGAAGAAGAGGGAAAGACCGTGAGGGATCGGGAAATTGAATTTGGGACCGATGACCAATCGACAATGGCAGAACTGATAAAGCAGGGCTTTTTAGAACTGGCTTCTGAGGTACAAGAGGGGAGGTAGACCATGGCTAACAAAGGTTTCACATTTGGGAATATCGCCGCTGTCCTAATCATTGCGGCTGTCATTGCCATCTTTTTCCTCAGTACGGCCAATCGATCCCGGGCAGGCTTGCCTAGCATCCAAATTGCCGTTTTGGAAATGCATGCCGCAGGGACGCTTTCAAAAAATGAAAGCATTGTGAACGAGGTCGTCAACGATATGTTCCCCAAGATCATTGAGAATCGGTTTGGGAGGGATATGGGGATGTATGTTTGGGCAGATCGGATCCCAAGGCCCCAGACCGATCACCGCAACTGGCGCATCGAACTCCTAAAGATGTTAAAAGAAAGGGGGGTCAGCTTCTTTTTAATTCCGGAGCTAGAATTTTCATCCTATGGCACATCCTTTTTGGTTGAACTGATCGATCTTCGTGAAATGGATAGTGTCAGGGGAGATATCCGCGGCGTTTTTGATCGAACCACCATCGGGATTAAAGCGGATTTTTCGGCCATCGAAGACAAGCTGGATGAGATGGCGTCCCAAATCGTTCGACGTGTCGCCGAGGGCCGAACCGTTTCGCGTGGTTTGGGAAGAGAATCCATCTCTAAAGCCTCCGTTCTGGTGTGGTGCGTAAAGCCCGATGACCGAGATGACAAAATGCTGGTCACGGTCAGCAGGCGTCTCACTTTGGAGCTGCCACATTTTCTCAACAAAAAGCTGCAAACCGAAAAAATCCGCTGGGAGTTTGTGGGGCTCAATTCTAGAAGATTTGTTTATGAGTGTCTGAGGGCTCGGAGCTCCATTGATCGGAGACCTGATGAACTTCTTTATGAAGAGAGATTTGACTATCTGATGAGCGGGTATTTATCTCGCATTGGAAACGATAGACTGGTGTTCTACGCTTCACTCTACTCAAGAAACCAAAAAAGGGAGATGCCCCTGGGAACTTATGAGCTTGCGGCTAAAGTGAGCGATGCGGAAATGTCAAGGGTTGTGGAAAAGCTATCAAAGGAGTTTGAGGAGGTGGCCTTTGCAGGTATCCCAGAGTAGTGAAGACGTCGCGCTTGCCGCAGCCAGCCGTCAACGTACGATCATGGAATAATAATTCTAGGGACGTCCCTACCAGCCTCCACAATATGACGGCTCAGCGGTGATGAGGCCGCTTATAGGGCCACTGTACGCTGGAGCCGATTGTGGGTACTTGGAATTGTGTGACTATTAGGACGTGATGCTTGTGCCGAGCTCTCTCCGATTCTGCCTGTGTGCCTCTCACATGTAAGTGGCGAATTCAGGTTCGCGCAAAGCCTTTAGAATATCACATCGGGTGTACGCCTGATATTACGTTACAAACTCGGGAAAATGACGGTTAACGAAGAATGTCCAGAACTGCTCCCAGCGATTGCTTAAAATGAGAGATCGTAAAATATGGGGGACGTTGGTAATAAAAGTAACTTAAGAGCTCTTTTGCCATATTCCCTCACACTTGTGATGCCAGTGAAATAAAAGCAAAA
>JADFWI010000643.1 GCA_015222985.1 Pseudomonadota bacterium
ATGCAGGATGCGTGGGCTTTGGCCGATGCTTTGTGTGGCGGTACTGAAGCTATGAGGATAGCAGGTGAGCTTTATTTGCCCAACCTTGGAATAGAAAAATCAAAAGACTACGAGGCTAGGCTAAAACAAACGGTTTTACTCAATATGTTTTCCAGGGCTATCGGGGCAGCGGTAGGCAAGGTATTTAAAAAGCCTATTGTCTTACAGGAAGAAAAGTCTGATGATATTCAAGAATGGTCAAAAAATATTAATAAAGAAGGGAAAAGCCTTGGCGCCTTTGCCCAGGAATTGTTTAGGAATGCCGTCAAGGATGGTGTAAGTCATTTCATAGTTGATATGTCCCAGAGTACGGCCGAGACTAGGGAAGAACAGAAACAAAAAAATGAACGCCCATACTGGATACAGTTTCCGGCTAAGCAAATTATCGGCTGGCGCTTTGAGATACAAAGCGATATTCAAGTATTGACGCAACTGAGAAGGCTTTATACGGCCAAAGTCTCTGATAGTTTATGGGGGACTAAAAATGTCGAAAGAGTTACAGTCTATGAGCCTGGAATTTATCATGTTTATGAAAAAGACGATAAGGGCGATTGGTTTTTGACTGATGATGAAGGGTCAACCGGTGTTGATTATATTCCGCTTGTGTCTCTTTATACCGACCAGACTGGCTATATGCAGGCACGTCCGGCTTTTTTAGACCTGGCATATAAAAATGTAGAGCATTGGCAGTCAAGCTCAGACCAGCGGCATATCCTGAAATGGGCACGGTTTGCTATCCCGGTAGTTAGCGGATGGGATGCGAGTGAAGATAAGATGTCTTTCGGTCCAAGTTCTCTTGTGAAACTGACCGATCCACAAGCAAAGATGTATTTTGCAGAACATAAAGGGGCTGCTATTGATGCAGGGTTTAAGGATTTGGAGCAACTTAAAGAAGAGATGGCTTATCTTGCCCTTGATCCTTTTTTGAGAAGTCGTCCTGGTAACATGCCAGCCACCACACGAGTGCTTGATGAGGTCGGAGCCAATAGTCAATTAAGTGGTTGGGCAAAAAACTTGAAAGCAGCACTAGAACAGGGGTTGCAATATACAGCCGAGAGGGCTAATACTGATTTTAAGGGAAACGTTGCGCTAAATGAAGATTTTTCGAGTGTTGAAATGTCTGATAGCAAGAGTGTAGTTGAGGCATTTAGGGCTGGGCTTATACCTCGGAAGATTGGGATTGCTGAAATGCAAAGACTTGGTAGTTATAGTGATTATACTATTGAAGAGATTGAAGAAATATTTGACGAAGAGAGCCGGAAGTCAGGGGTTCTCGAAAGGATAGGTATATGAGCAAGTATGCGCCTGTCAATATAGAAACTGATGTTGACGGCTTAGGTTCTTTTAGGGAGGAAAACCAAGTCTGGAAAGTAACATCCTTAATTTATCATGTAAAGGATCAAGAGCTTGAAGTTTTTGAATTGCCTTTGTGTGGGATAAATTTAGCAACTACGGTCTGGGAATCTGGCGATCTAAAAATAAAGGATTTCGCTAAGCATTGGAAAAGGGCTAATGATGCAGATTTGAGTTATCCTGTTATTTTAGACGATGACGGATTTATTATGGATGGGTGGCACAGGGTAGCAAAGGCCTTGTTTCTGGGGTTATCTACAATAAAAGCCGTAAGATTTGATAAGACACCAGCCTGTGATTATATCAAAAGCGATTAAATGAGATGCGAGTTGAGGAACGTATTGACCAATATAGATTACTCAGGACAATCTCATATACCTATAAGCTCGATACCTTTACAGACTCCGCACTAACTGAAATTCTCAAAGCGGTCAGGCAAGCCAAAAAAGAAACACTCAACAAGCTCCGCAATAGACTTGCCGCTGGTAAGAAAGCAGACTGGACC
>JADFWI010000135.1 GCA_015222985.1 Pseudomonadota bacterium
AAAGCTGGCAGGTTTCGTCCCCTTGATGAAGGCAAGGTGAGACGCCTTTTTGAAGAAACGGTGGGATTCTTGAGGGATGAGGGTTATGAGCAATATGAGATATCCAACTTTTCACGAGGAGAAGCCTTCCGCTCCAGGCATAATCAGAAGTACTGGTCTCACGCCCCGTACATCGGACTGGGGCCTTCGGCCCACTCCTTTATCGAACCCAAGCGCTGGTGGAATTATGGCGACCTGAGCAACTACATCCAGGCCTTGCAGCGCGGGGCACCTTCTATCCGGGGTTCTGAAGAGTTGAATCAAGGCCAATTGATGTTGGAGTCCGTCTTTCTCGGTTTGAGGACCTCCTACGGTATTGAGATGTCGCGATTTAAGAGTCGATACGGTGTGGGTTTCATGGATCATTTTTCGCCGGTCTTTGAGGGGCTTAAGGCACGGAACTTGCTTAATTTCTTATCCTTCTCCGCTAATCGATGCGCATTGACTGTGGAGGGGATGATTTTTGCGGACACCGTTGCAGCTATGTTTGCTGAGCATATTGAGACGCCCTCCTTTTCTGCTTTCAGCCCACCTGTAAGACATGACCGGCAATGCGCTGGGAGGATCAACGGGCCAGCGGGCGAACCGGCAAACGGGTTAGACGAAGACGCACGGCAGGGGTCTGGATCTTTCAAATAATTCTTGATCTTAAGTAATTACGATGTATAAAACAAAATAAAAAAAGATTGCTTTGCTTCGCTCGTAATGACAAGAACTAGAACTTATTGAGAAGTTCCGAAGAGCTAAGGAAGGAAGTCAGTTTGCCATGATATTGGAATATGCCAAAGAAGTGCTGCAGATAGAAGCCGAGGGGATCCTGGGTGTAGTGGACCGTCTGGACGGACAGTTCGTGAAGATGGTGGAACTGGTTCATGCCTGTACAGGGCGGGTCATCATAACGGGTGTCGGCAAATCAGGAATCGTGGCCCGCAAGATCGTGGCCACTTTAAACAGCACGGGAACCCGCTCCCTATTCCTTCATCCTGTTGAGGCGATGCACGGGGATCTGGGCATAGTTAGTGCAGAGGATGTGGTCATTGCCCTTTCAAACAGTGGAGAAACCGACGAGCTGAACATGCTGGTTCCCAGTTTGAAGGCGATTGGATGTCCATTGATTGCTTTTACAGGGCGGGTGGACTCCACCCTGGGCCGTCAGGGCGATATTGTCATCGATGTGGGCGTTGACCGGGAGGCCTGCCCCCTTGGGCTTGCCCCAACTGCAAGCACAACGGCCCTTTTGGCTGTGGGAGACGCATTGGCGGTTACCCTCATTCGCAAAGGAAACTTCAGGGCTCGCGATTTCAAGCAGTTTCACCCGGCCGGAAGCCTTGGACAGCGCCTGTCGCTCAAAGTACGAGAGATCATGCTTACAGGCAAGAACGTACCCATAGTCAGTGAGGGGCAATCCATGCGCCATGCGATCAAGGAGATCAATCGCCTGCAGATCGGGGCCACACTCGTAGTAAAAAAGGGTGACATCCTTTTCGGGATAGTTACGGATGGGGATATCCGGCGACACATCATGGAACACGAAAATATTTACGAGTCTGCGGTGGAGGATGTGATGACAAGGCATCCAAAAACCCTCGGTCCTGACAGTCTGGCATCACAGGCCTTGAGCATCATGGAAAAAAAGCAGATTACAGTATTACCCATAGTCAACCCGATTAGGAAGGTCAGGGGTATCTTACACCTCCATGACATTCTGGGAAAGGGCGCTTTCAGGTTCAATGGTAGCTGATACAAACCAACTGCCGAGAGGATTGATCTGCCCTCTGGTAACACCGCTCAAGACAGGAGATGCGGTGGACGTGAGCGTCCTGGATCGGCTTATCGATCATGTGGGCGTGGGCGTTGACGTCTTGCTCCTCTGTGACGTGTTCTGGGGCGAAGGGCATGAGTTGAGCCCCGAGACCAGATTGGAAATGTGCTGCGCTGCACTGGAGATTATCCAGGGGAGATGGCCGGTCTTTATTACCATTACCTCCCACAGCGTGAAGGCCACACGTGACTTGCTGGCCCATACAGAGGCCTTTATCGAACGTTCTGATTATCCTGGGAGTGTCTTTTGGGTGGACTATCCCATCTATTACCATAGCAACCGGGGCTTGCCCCAATTGTACGAGTCCATGGCCCGTGATACGAGGATTGGGTTGATATTGGGCAACCACGAGGGGCTGGTTGAACTGCGCAAGAGGCGCATTAAGCACAAGAATATTCGAACCAACGTCTTGAAAAGACTCTCTCAGATAGAAAAGATACAGGGTTTGGTATTTAGTGGTCCGCTAAAGCGGTCGATAAACTATCAGAAAGCTGTTCGGCACCGTCGGGGTTTCAGGTTTTTCGACGGGGATGAGCTGGCGTTCTTGAGACAGCCCAGCTCAGATGGTGTTGTGGCCGGCGGGGCAAACCTGCTGCCGGAGGCCTGGCGCGGGATTACGTGGTCCTGCCTGAACCGTTACGACATTCAGCAACAGTACGCAGACCACACAAGCCAGATACTTGAAACGGGTATGATGCTGCAAGAATTCTATGAACTCTATTCGCAGAATCCTGCTGCCATTTTGAAACGTATGCTTCATGTTGCAGGCGTCCTGCCAAATGATCGTACTGCATCAGCCACACGGGCTTCGACGGCCAGTCAAAATAGAGAGATAGAGGTCATTTGCAAGAAGTATGACCTTGTATAATTCTGAAATCGAGAGGGTTGCGCAGGATGAAAAACAAGAAACAGATTGAGACCTCCATTATGACCCTTGGCCGGGCCAAGATTACCTCTCCCATTAAGGCACGGGAAAAGGATGACGGAGCGAGGCGCTTTGTGTCGGACAAAGAGCGCATCTTGGCGGACATTGATGAAAATGATGTGATGAAGGCGTTCAAAGGCCATAAGAGACCTCTGTCCTTTGAACGGGCAGGGCCGCGGAACAAGATATTCTTTGATCCGAGCAAACTGCGCTGTGCCGTGGTGACTTGTGGCGGGTTGTGTCCGGGGACAAATGATATCATCCGGGCCATTGTGTTGGCCCTCCACCACAACTATGGCGTGCCCAATATTTACGGCATTCGGTACGGATTTGAGGGCTTCATATCCTCATACGGTCACGAACTGGTGGACCTGACACCGGGTTTTGTAACCAGCATCCACGAAACCGGGGGCACTGTGCTCGGGACTTCCAGGGGACCTCAGGATATTGAAAGCATTGTGGATGCCCTTGAGCGGATGAATGTCGGCCTCCTTTTTGCCATTGGGGGAGACGGCACAATGGCCGGAGCATCCCAGATTGCCGATGAAATTACAAAGAGAGGACTAAAGATCGGCGTGATGGGCATACCAAAGACGATTGACAATGACATCTTTCTTATTGATCGTTCTTTCGGTTTTGATACGGCTGTGGATGTAGCGGTTGATGTCATCCGCGGTGCTCACAATGAAGCCACGAGCGCCTCGAATGGAATGGGACTGGTAAAGCTCATGGGTCGCTATTCAGGGTTCATTGCAACAGCGGCGGCCCTGGCATTGCCTGACGTAAATTTTGCCCTGATCCCCGAGTCGGACTTCGATTTGGAGGGTCCGAGGGGGTTCCTTGAAGCCCTGAAGAAGCGACTGATCCTCAGAAAACATGCTGTGATTGTTGTGGCCGAGGGGGCGGGCCAGAAGTTTTTCAAAGACAGACCCGAATCGCGTGACGCCTCCGGAAATATACGTCTACAGAACATCGGCCTGTATTTGAAAGATGTCATTAATGCCTATTTTCAGGAACAGAATATGCCGACTACCCTGAAATATATCGATCCCAGCTACACGATCCGAAGTGTTGCGGCCAATGCC
>JADFWI010000644.1 GCA_015222985.1 Pseudomonadota bacterium
GGCTAAAGTGGTCCGCCTGGGCGGATTACCATGCCGTCTGTTTGCGGACTTCTTGCGAGTCCGTCAAAGTGGCGTAGCCACGTTATATAAGATAGCTTCACAAAGGGAAGCTATCTTATCATTTGGTTCATTTCAAAAATCGGAAGCAGTATGGAAATCACGATAAACCCGACTACGAGTCCCATTGTCAGGATCATGACAGGTTCCAGCATGGAAGTCATAGCCATGATTTGAGATTCCACCTCTTTTTCATATGTGTCGGCGATTTTTTGCAGCATCGCCTCCAGTTCCCCACTCTGCTCGCCCACTGATATCATCTGTACGGCAATAGGAGGAAACCACTGGCTTCGCCTGAGGGGCATGGCCAGACTCTTTCCTGCCTCAATCTCCTCGGTAGCGTTATCGATGTCTTCAGCAATCAATATGTTATTAACTATGTTTCTGACGATATCAAGGGCAGTAAGAAGAGGAACGCCACTTTCGAGCAATGTCCCAAGGGTCCGGGCAAATCGGGCCAGAGCGATCTTTTGGTTGACGTTTCCAAGAACAGGAATCTTGAGCTTGATCTTGTCCAGAACATAGCGACCCCTTGATGTCTTAATGAGCTGTTTGACCGCAATAACAGCGCCCACCCCGGCCAACACGACAGCCCACCAGAACGACTTGAGAAAGGAGCTAAGGCAGATCAGCGCTACGGTGGGCAGCGGCAGGGTCTGATGCATCTCACTGAACACTTGAGTGATATTCGGCACAATAAAGGTAATCAGAAAAAACAGGACAAGGCTTCCGATAAGACACATAAAGACGGGGTAAGCCAAAGCGGCCTTGAAACGCCCCCTCAGTGTCTCTTGACGTTCGCCATATTCTGCCAGGCGAGCCAGCACCACGTCAAGGGACCCAGAAGCCTCCCCAGCCCGGACCATATTCACATAGATGTTTGAAAACAACTTGGGATGTTGAGAGATAGAAAATGCAAGGCTGTTTCCTTCGTTGACGGATTCCTTGATTTGGGCCAGGTTTTTTTGCAGCAACGGGTTTGCAATCTGGGATAACAAGGCATCCAGGGCTCCCACCAGGGGAACGCCGGCCGCCAAGAGTATGGAAAGTTGTCTCGTCATGACAGAGACTTCCCCCGGTTTGACCCTTTTGAAGAGTCCAGAGACTGAAACCGGACCGGAGGAAAGACCCGTGGGCGCAGAAACTGAGGCAGACTCCTTCACCTCCACTGGAAACATTCCCGAACCTCTGAGCTTCTGGCGAGCGGCCACTGGGCTGTCGGCATCTATGATGCCGTTCGAGCTTTTACCGGACGTGTCAAGGGCAGTATATTCGTAAACAGGCATGTCGTATGTTAACAATACCAGTAGCCTGTGTCAACTCTGCGTGGCACCGCGGAGCACCTGGACGATCTCTTGTCCCAATGTCTCCCTTTGCCATATTTTCATGCCAGGTATTGCCTTCAGGCCATCTGTGTCCTTTGGGTTGCCTTCCGCGAGCGCATGAAGCAACAGA
>JADFWI010000136.1 GCA_015222985.1 Pseudomonadota bacterium
AGAGATGCTCGAAGCGTAGCCCGCGATGTTTCCGAGACCCTTGCGGCCATGGCCAATGCCGATGGTGGGACCCTGGCATTGGGGATAGAAAATGACGGCACACCCAGCGGCGTGGATTATCCGCAAGATCGCTTAGGAGTCATCTTGAGAGCTACCGAACGCAATGTTCGGCCAGCGGTCAAAACTCACTATCAATGGGCTGACTTGGATGAGACGAAGATCTTGATCTTTGAAGTGGACTGGAGCCCGGAAGTTCATCAATTGAGTGATGGCCGTTATCTGCTTCGGGTTGGTGACCAGAACCTTCCGTTTCCCGCCTCTGATATTGCAGCAATGAAAGAAGGAAAGAGACGTAAGGTTATTGAAGCGAAGTTCGTAGCAGAGGCGTCGTTTGAGGATCTCGACAGAGACCTTTTCGATCAAATCAGGCAAAAGACAGGGTTTGAGTTCATCGCCAAGCGATTTTTTTCCGACAAAGCTGATTACAAGGATTTTCTATAATCTATGTTACTGGGCAACAGATAGTTTAGGGATCAGCCAAAGGGTGTTGGCAAAACGATTAAAGCTGACACAACCGGCTGTGAGTCAGGCGGTCCGATTTATGTCCCCCAAAACCTCTCTGCGCGATCATGGCAAGTCATTATTGACAATAGGCCGTCACTAATGCTATTCACATGGCCAGGGCGGACAAAAGACTCTAAGGTGATCTTGCTACCTAAATTCACTCAGTAGCAATTTCCTGTCAGGCGCGCATACAGCCTCGGAGACACAGCATATGGAGATGACCTTGGTCGATGGCAACATGGTTTTAGTTGCCCATCAGTTCAATCCGGCAATAATCGATAAGCACTGGCTGATAAAACACGGGATTGTCACTGAAGATGATATTCTATCAGGCGGAATTTATATCCCGCATCTCTCACGAATGAATACTAAGGATTTTCGATTAACGGTCTTTCCCGAGCAATTACAGTTCTCTCCAGTGAATCCTAATGAATGCAGCCAAGAACAAATCAGAAACATGTTAGGCGGAATAGTTGAGAGGCTTCCGGAAACCCCGTACATGGCTGCAGGGATTAACTTTTTATGGCACCTAACGCCAGATGTCACAATGCAAGCCTTTACACGGGGGTTATTCTATCAGGAAGGGAAAGTACACGAGTTTTTTGATACCCTTGATGGCAGATATGGAGCGTATTTCAGTAGGGAAATTTTTGGAACCCGATTGAAGTTGGATATCAAACCTATAACAATTAATATAGAAAATGCATTGACGGAAAAACTGCAGTGCTCTTTCAATTATCACAAAGATTTGGTCTCAGAAGACAAAGTCACTGAGATTCTTGAAACCATTCAAGTTTGGGAAGAGGCCAAAAAAACCTCGCTCCAAATTATGGAAAGACTCAAAGGGGAAGGTGAGATATGAGTCGACCTACTCTGTCTTTACCCGAAAAAGAATTGGACAGATTGCCGACTGTCTTGGCTTATAAAGAGGAGGCGACTCATGAAGCAGGAGTATGCGCCCCTGCTTCCGGCATACCTCAGGAGCCGTTGAGCACTTTATGTTTAGGGTTAGCAAGCGCTCAAAGGGGTACAACGTCCGCAGATCAACCTAACGTAGCGTGGTTTCCTGAACCTATCAGCGATTGGGAAAAAACTGCCTACGCATTACTTGTCTTCATCGATTGGAAAAGGACGTTTGAGCAAGGATCAAGCACGGAAGCCTTCCGGCCAGCGGGACGGATTGGGGATCTGCTCGACCAGGAAATAGGTGCAATACGGGATCAATACTCGTTTTACGATGACGCCAAGGTGGAAGGCTTTTTACGGAATAACTCCGACCTTGTGCCCCTTCTTTTTGAGGCAATAGATCCTATTAGAAAGCACTTTGGCACCGCTCAATTGAAACTCCGTTACTC
>JADFWI010000137.1 GCA_015222985.1 Pseudomonadota bacterium
CCCAAGCAGATGGCCAAGCTGAGTAAAGCAAGCCTGTTTTTTCGGATTGGCGTTCCTTTTGAAAATGTATGGATAGAGCGTATCAGCAAAGCAAATCCACGCATGAAGGTGATCGATACGCGCCAAGGCGTTGAGCTTATGCCCATGAAGGCCCATCATCATGGCAAGGGAATCAAGGACCCGCACATCTGGTTAAGCCTAAGGTTAGTCAAGAGCCAGGCAAAAAACATCTGCGATGCATTCATTTTAGAAGACCCGGATCACACAGCCTACTATGAAGCTAATTTGAGGGCCTTCCACCATGATCTTGACAAGCTGGACGCAGAAATCACCGGTATCCTGAAAAATCTTAAGAATCGCCAAGTTATGGTATTTCACCCTGCATGGGGATACTTTTGCCACGATTACGCATTGGAGCAAGTCCCTGTAGAGTTGGAAGGCAAGGAACCGAGCGCCAAGGCCTTGGCCCGTTTCATAGCACAAGCGAAGGCAGAAGGAATCAGAGTGGTTTTTGTTCAGAAACAGTTCAGTAAGGAAAGCGCAGAGACCGTGGCTGAAGCGATCGGGGGCGAAGTCGTTCAGGTCGATCCTCTGGCCAAGGACTATCTGCAAAACATGAAAAAGATTGCCGAGACTTTCGTCAAGGTGATGCAATGAGACAAGAGAAAAGCGTTGTTCAAATTAACCACGTGGATTTTTCCTATGATGGGGCTCTTTGTCTTGAGGATATCGTGCTTAGCGTTCAAGAGGGCGATTTCCTGGGCGTGGTGGGCCCAAACGGAAGCGGGAAGACTACGCTTCTGAAAATCATTCTTGGCCTGATTCATCCCTTGAGGGGCAAGGTTGAAGTATTTGGAGAGACTCCGGAGCGCGCCCGGCACCTCATCGGCTATGTCCCCCAGCATGCCGACCTGGATGCAAGCTTTCCCATCAGCGTCATGGATGTTGTTCTCATAGGACGGTTGGGAAAGTCTCCCCTGTTTGGGAGGTATCGCAAAGGCGATCGGCAATCGGCGGAAGAGGCGATGCAAGAGGCAGAGGTCCATGATCTTCGCAATCGCCGTTTCGGCACCCTGTCCGGTGGACAGAAACAGCGGGTTCTTATGGCAAGGGCCCTAGTGGGAAGACCGGAATTACTCCTTCTGGATGAGCCCACAGCAAGCATAGACGGAAGGGTTGAACAAGACATCTACGAATTGCTGAAACGACTGAACGAGAGCGTAACAATCATCCTTGTGTCTCACGACCTGGGTTTTATATCGACGTACGTGAATCGTGTCGCTTGCGTCAACCGGAGATTGGCGTGCAGCCACACCGAGCACATCACAGGCGATGTGATTGAGGCATGTTATAGTGGACCTGTTCATATGTTAAAGCACAAATGTGAATTGTGATGCTTGAATTTTTTGCAGTTCTAAGAGACCATACTTTCATGCAGAACGCCGTTGTCATTGGCTTGCTGGCCAGTGTGGCCTGCGGTGTAATGGGAACCTACGTCGTTGTCAGGCGAATTGTCTTTATCAGTGGCGGGATTTCTCACACTGTCCTCGGGGGTATGGGGATCGCCTACTACTATGGATTCAATCCCCTGCACGGCGCTGTTGTGACGGCCCTTTTCGCAGCGATAGTAATTGGTCTTATAAGCCTCCGCTACCATCAGTACGAAGATACGATCATTGGGGCACTGTGGGCCGTTGGAATGGCCGTAGGAATTCTTTTTATCTACAAGACCCCTGGCTACAACGTGGATCTTATGAGCTACCTCTTTGGCAACATCTTGATGGTAAAAACAGAAAGCATACGGGTTCTCGGATATCTTGACGGCCTTATCATCCTTTCGGTCCTTCTTTTTCACAAACGCTTTATGGCCGTATGCTTTGACGAGGAGTACAGCAAACTGCAAGGAATCGGAGTCGTGAGCACCTATTTATTGCTGCTGTGTCTTGTCGCCCTCACGGTGGTGATCCTGATTCAGGTAGTAGGAATCGTTATGGTCATCGCCCTACTAACGCTGCCGGCGGCTACTGCCAGGCTCTATGCCCGCAGCCTGGTTCAGATGATGATCATTGCTTCCATCCTAGGGGCAGTCTTTACTTCATCAGGACTCATTGTGTCCTATGAGCCAAACCTTCCAGCAGGCGCCACCATCGTTGTGATTGCGGGGCTCGCCTATCTTCTTGCCACTGCCGTCAAGGGCTTGTCCACAAGATTTCATGGGCGCGGGAACAAATAGCCTATTCATATTCTCTTCGCAAGGCATCCAAGGCTCTACGTGCTTCAGGAGCGACCTCAAAAAAGCGCTCCAGTTTGTCACACGCATACATATCACAAGCCGCACAATGTTCTAGGTCCTTTTCTTGGCAGCACTTGCGAAGTTCGCACACGTCTGAACAGTAGAAGAACATCCTGCCCTGAGACCGGCATCCGTCACAGTTAATATGCTCTGGCTTTATGTCAGCATTATAGCGAGCCGACCATTGCTTTGCCACCTCTGCTCGCTTAGCGTCATCATCTGCCTGAGTGGCAAGAAATGCCTCACATTTTGAACAATCTAGTCCGCAACATGAAATCATGCTCATACTCCCTTCTATCCCTAACACTGAGTTGGGCAGGCGAGGGCTTACCGCGTCCGCCGGAGCGATGGGTTCTGCCCCTACTGAAGCTACCAAAGACTTCTGACATGTTTGTACTCGAGAATATTCTTGTCTTTGGTAAGGATAGTGGCATTTTCTTCTCTTGCCGTTGCAACAATAATCTGATCTGCCGGATCATCGTGGAAAGGCCGTGGCAAAATGGTCGAACGATAGGCCAGAATAGGAGAGAGATGAACTAACCTGAGTTTGGGCAAATCGAAAGCTGCACTTATCCAATCTTCCGGATCACAGGAGATACCTATCCTCCCCTTTTCAAGAAGCTTGCTCAATTCCCAAGGAGAAATTGCAGACAAGAGGAGTTCATCATATCTACTTGTATCTCCGATTAAAATTCTGACCTGACGTGACAGGTACTGAGGATGCATGTGCCACCATACCCAGGTATGAGTATCGAGCATGTATTTCACTTGCAAGCTTCCCACATCTCCTCACCAAGAGGCGATACAATGTCTTTTTCGAAAACAAGATAATTTGCAAGTTTACCCGGCTTGGGGTTCATGTCCGAATTGCGATAAGGAATTACCTGAGCAAGCGGCTTGCCTCGTTTTGTTATGATTATGCTTTCTTGTGTTTTTGCGACTTGATCCAATATTTTCAAGGCGTGTGCCTTGAATTGGCTTATGCCCATAGTTTGCATACAATCACCGCCCTTTTTTCTTATTCAACAGCTATAATAGTCAACTAAAATAGTCAAGTCAAGATATAAACAATGCTGAACCCCATTTGGCGATTCTTGGCAATATTAGCCAGGATTGATGCAGTGAGAGCATCAACTATCGCCGCGGCATAATCTATGTCTCTAGGCGATTCACGTACAGTATCTAGTGGCCATAGAAAGATAGACTCTCTATATATAGTATTTTTTTGTTGACGATTGTACCCTCC
>JADFWI010000645.1 GCA_015222985.1 Pseudomonadota bacterium
CTACCAGTGCCCACTCTTATAAAACACATGGAGAAAGAACTTGAGACCGAGCATTCTTGTGTACTTCAGCTTTACAATACGAACGAAGCTCTTGCTGACAGACGGATAGCACAGGCCGAAGAAGCGGATCTGAGTCTTGAAGATGTTGATCTTACACCAAGAGATATATTGATGCAGTATCTTCGGAAGTCTTTCCCTGTCAAAATGTGGGAAGAATATTATGACGAAGTTTCTGAATCCATACAAACGAGACCAGTAAGAGATTCTGCGGGTGATATAGTTACAGATCCTCGTGCAGTTGCCAGACGGGACCAATTAATGAAAGACTTGGCCGGTTTACCTGTCCCTGAAACCGTCATGGAGCGCATTATAAACCACTTTGGTTCAAGCAGTGTTGCGGAAGTAACTGGCAGGAAAAGGCGATTAGTTAGACAGCCGGACGGCACAGTTAAAGAAGAAAGAATGACTCCTTCTTCAAGAGCCAAAGACATTGACTCCTTCATGGATAAAAAGAAACGTATCCTTATGTTTTCCGATGCTGGCGGGACCGGCAAAGGATACCATTCTGATCTCGATCGCATAAATCAGGAAAAACGAACTCATTATCTTGTTCAGGCGGGATGGATAGCAAGTAGAGCCCTTCAGGGATTTGGCCGTTCGCATAGAACAAATCAGAGATTTGCTCCTAATGATGTTCTGGTAACTACGGATATCGCTGCACACAAGAGATTCTTTTCCTCAATAGCCAGACGCCTTGATCAAGTTGGGGCTTTGACTAAGGGTGAACGAAAAACAACCGGTCAGGGCTTGTTCTCTGCTGAGATGAATCTTGAGAACGAGTATGCGGATATGGCCCTGGCTGTACTCTTTGATGATTTACAGGCGGATAGAGTTGAGGGCCTTAACTTAAATACCGTAGCTCGTCAAATGGGTTTTGGCGATATCAGTGAAATAGAAGGGGATCTTATTAGTGGACTCGGTTTAAGTATGACGAGATTTTTGAACCGTATGCTCTCTATGGAAATTGATGAACAAAACAAGCTTTTTGATGCTTTCTTTGCAAGGCTTGAAGCACAGATTCAATATGCGATTGATCAAGGTATTTATGAATCAGGAATTGAGACTTTAAGGGCTGATAAAGTTGAGAAAATATCAGAACAGGGTGTTGATGTACCTGTTGGCAAGACAAAATATACAGAACTTGCGCTAACCTATCCCCTAGATCCTGTTACATACGAATATTTAGAAGGCACTGTTGCTTTTGGGGCCAGGGATTCCCTATTTTTAAAAAATAAAAGAAGTGGAAAGCTTTATTTTTTCAAACCTGGGCCTGCCATTACTGAGGCAGACGGCACGATTAGACAGCGAGTGGTTCGTGTGTCTCCTACTGCTACAACTTACATGAACCGGTCAGATGTGACAGAAGAGAAATATGAGCAAATTCCCAAAGGGAGAAAAGCTCAAAAAATTTGGGATGCTCAGGTAGAGAAAACACCAAAAAGCGAGATACGTAGCGAACATTTGATATCAGGTACATTGTTGCCTATATGGGACCGATTGCCCGATGAAATACCAAAAATAGCCAGGGTTAAAACGGATGATGGAGAGGTTATTTTAGGCAGGCGCATTGCACCGGCGCATTTGGCTAAAACAAAAAGGGCATTGGGTATAGGTGTTGGGAAAGCCCCTGAAATAACCAGTAAACAGGCTATCGACGCCTTGATGGAATATGATGCCACTCTAGTCTTGGCAAATAATTGGACAATAAGAGCAAGAACGGTAAGTGGTGAAGACCGTATAGAAATCGCCGGACCTACCGGAGATTCAATTAGGATGCTTGAAGATTTTGGGGCCTTTACCGAAATTATTGGATATAAGGCCAGGGTATTTGTTCC
>JADFWI010000138.1 GCA_015222985.1 Pseudomonadota bacterium
AATCGTGTTTTGAGGCTCTTGCGAGAACTTGACGGAACAGCGATCGCGGTGCCTGACGAAGAGGTTACTGCTGCTCAGAGGGATCTTGCAAGAATGGAGGGGATCCTTGCCGAACCGGCTGGTGCGATTGCATTAGCAGCCCTTCGGAGACTTATAAAACTCGGGAAGGTAAACAAGGCCAAAAAGGTTGTGCTAATTGTTTCCGGATTCGGTTTTAAGGATCCGGGTGATGCCGATAAGCTCATCGACAAGCCGGTAACTGTTGACATCAAGGACTTAGAGTCTGTGATCGCAAAGAGTTAAAATGAGTTGGTGCTTCTGACAACTCAGAAACAGGGCATTATGAAGCAGTAGCAAGCGTGTTCTGACAGGATTAAGAAATAGGCTTGAGGGGGTAGAATGCAGACACAAGGCAGTGGCAAGCGAGTCCTGACCGGAACCCATTTCATGCTGGGCAACCATGCTGTGGTTGAGGGGGCATTGGCAGCCGGATGCAACTTTTTCGCCGGCTATCCCATAACCCCGGCCAATGAAATATCAGAACGCATGGCAGAGCGGATGCCTCAGGTCGGTGGCAAGTTTTTACAGGGAGAAGATGAGCTCTGTTCGGTCTTTGCCCTGACAGGGGCTTCCCTTGCAGGGGCAAAGGCGATGACCGCCACTGCCAGTGCTGGATTCAACTACATGCAAGAAGGAATAGGTTACGCGGTGGCCGCCGAGATCCCCCTCGTGATTGTTGATGTGCAGCGCTGTCGGGGCGAGAACTTCGCCACGCAGGCTGACGTGATGCAGATGCGATGGGGGGCGAGCGGTGATCATGAGCTCATCGTCCTGGCTCCTTCATCGGTTCAGGAATTGTTCGACCATACCATCCGCGCCTTTAACCTGGCGGAGAAGTATCGGACTCCTGTGGTGGTCATGTCCGAGACCACAATTGCCCTGATGAGGGAGAAGCTGGTCATCCCCGAACCGGGTGCCATCGAGATTGTGAACCGTAAAAAGCCAGAGGTGCCCCCAAAAGAGTTTCTTCCTTTCAAGGCAGGCCTAAATGAGGTGCCGCCATTACCAGCCTTTGGTGAGGGGTACCGGATCCTGCACTCGTTGAACCCCCATGATGAGCGTGGAGGCATCGCCTGGGACCCAGACGTATTTGAGGGCTTGTACGATCGAATCGCCGGTAAGATTACGGCGAATCGCAATGATATTGTCCAGACAGAGGGTTATTTTCTTGATGATGCTAAGATCGTTCTGATTGCCTACGGCAGCGAAACTCGGCCATCCTTGGACGCGGTTCGGTATGCCCGGGAGGGTGGCATAAAGGCCGGTCTGCTTAAGCTGATCACTGTTTGGCCTATTGCGGACAGAGAGATCAGAGCTGTGGCAGAGCAGGCAGACACTGTCCTGGCTGTTGAGATGAATATGGGAAAGTATGCTGGGGAGATCGAACGTGTGGCTTGCGGATACTCTAAGGTGGCTAGAGTTACCAAGAACCGTGGTTTGATCCATACGACCGATGAGATCTACCGAGCATTAAAGGAGGCAGCAAAGTGAAAGAAAACCCATTACGGAAATACTTGCGCAAGGGAAGCTTACCCCACTTTTTTTGTCCAGGCTGTGGGGCAGCTCAGGTCTTGAACTACTTCGTGCGCGCAGCCGATGAGATCAAGCTTGACTTTGACAAGCTTGTTGCCATAGGCGGCGTTGGCTGTGCGGCGAGGATTCCGGTCTATCTGGACGCAGAGGTGTTGCATGGCGTCCATGGCCGAACCCTTCCCTGGGCCAC
>JADFWI010000139.1 GCA_015222985.1 Pseudomonadota bacterium
CTCCTTAAAGTAATTGCTTTCAGAATTTCAGGAATGAATAGGACGTAGTCATTGATGCCGTCATTGTTAGGGGAAATAAGTCTTCGCCGCGGAGACAGGGTGATTTCCGGCGCCCTGTTGTGAACTCTTATGCTCGCCATAGCATCTACGTTGAACATCCTGTTCCATCGATCAGATATATAAATCCTGAGCGGATAAACTCCTTCCACGACGGGCGCGGTCATGGCTCCGGAGTACCATCTTCCATCCTTGGTCTTGAGCTCAATCTCACTATCGAGGACAAAGGCCTTAATATCTCGCACCTTTCCCGTAATCTCCTTCACCTCCAGAGACAGCCGGGCCGTCTCACCACCTCTCAATACACTGGGGGAAAAGCTTGCATGTATGATCTCAAAGGGCGAGACTGATGAGCTATCCAGGTTCACAGTACCGGGCAAACCTTTCAGGAGTTCTTCTACGGCGACGTCTACAAGTTTCTCTAAAGAAGTTATCTTTCCCAGCCCGAGAAACGTGGCATAGTCGGCTCCCGTGCGTGAAACACTATTGGCCCAGACGACAGAAGCATCAACACAATCGATCATCTGGGCGTTCATGCAGATCTGGGGGTTTTCGCCACCTGTAATGAGGTCCACAGATCCAATCAACAAGGCATCCACCTTCAGAACAGTGCCCATCGCCCTGATGGCCGCACGGTCCAGAAAATCTATCCTGCGGATCCTTCTTTTGACAAGGAAATCTTCCAGGACATCCTGAGAAATGACATTGAAATCTTGCTTTCTCAGGTCTTCGGTTACAACGCTGGTAACATCAATAGAGAGGTCTTCCACAGCAAATGCTCCAAAAGGCATCAAGGCCACGGTCTTTATCTTTACTCCTTTTTCCGCGCCAAAGACCTGGCCCAACAGCCCAAGGAGCAAGACCAAGACAACTACAATGCATACACGGCCTTTCACAAGAACATCACCTCAAGTGGCAAGACACATAGAATATCGACCCGCCTGCCGGACGGGCAGGAATCCGAATCGTGATCGAGCATAACACATCTACCCTCCAAAAAGAGTATCCAACATCTCTTCCACGAGTTCCCTGGAAAGATCACTCGGGCTTTTTTTGCCAACCCCGAACAGCCGGTCCAGAACTGTCGCCCCTTTCAGGCTGTGCGTTGCCTCCCACAGGATCTTATAAGACTTCACATCTATGAGTTTTATAGAAAGAGAAACCTCAGGATAGGAACTTCCACCTGTGCGAGACACCCCGTATTCTTCCACTGATCCCACGACAAAAGCCTGCACGTTCAGCCGCTTTCCGGCCCTTTCTGCAGTGTTCTTGCTTATCACTCCCTCTTCTTCCCTGAAACCTTCCTCCCTCAAAACCTTGGCCACCTCTCCGAATTCAACCACGTCAAATACGCCCCGTCTCAACACCTCGGCAGCCACCACGTTCATCACCTTGCCTTCTGCGCCTCTTTCCTGTGTAAGGTTCTTAAATGGCACGATGGCTACCGTGGTAATGTATGTCAAGTCTGCCGTAGGATGGACATAGCTCATAGGGCCGCCACAGCCTGCAAAAAAGACCAGCAATACAAGGACAACGAATGAGGGTTTCAAATTTTTCATTTGCCTTCCTTTCAACGAAATTTGGGTTCCCCGTTTATTCATCTAAAACCTGGCGGAAAGATCCGAGGTAATGGTTTGGGTCTCAGTAGTCGTACTTGTTTCTTGTCGACTCCAGTCATAACCGAATCTGAGGGTCAGAACCCGGCTCAAATTCCACGAAAGGTCAGAGGAGTATGTCAACGTGTCCGTGTCATTTTTGTCTACAGTATACCCCATATCAAGCTGCATCTTCTCGGTCATCAGCCAGCTCATACTATACTGCTGCTGAGTGGTTTCATCCCCTGATATTTCGTTCCTGTCAATGCTGTAAGATCCCCTGAAATAAAATTCGTGGGAGGGCCGCCAGTACAAAGTAGTCTTCGCATAGGAAGTGCGTCCGGTTGTATCACCGCTGGGCTGTTCTGTATCCGTCCAATTCCAATCATACTCGATTTCGGCTGTCAACATTCGAGTAAGCTCAAGCCGCAAATTCGAATCAAGAGACTTAGTGGTTGTCTCAGATTGACTCGCCAGGTTCTCAGTACGGGTGATGTTTGCATCCACATTAAAATCAGCGCCTTCCCGGAGCTTTGCTGCTATCTGAAAGAGCGCAGAAGAACTCCTTGACCGGGTCTCTGATTCTTCCTTTGAAACCGTATGGTTGAAGGAAAGATCCGTGTCAAGTGTATCAAGGGGAGAGGAAAGAAAATGGAGTAGATACGTGTCAGTTGTCGTGTCATCTGCCTCTGAGTCGTTTTCCCATCGCCTTCTATACTGTGCCCAGGCAGTCAGATATTTATGAAGCTCCCTCTCTACGCGCCCGCTCACGTTATGGGTGTCGCGCGTGGTCTTCTGGTCGTCAGGTTCTGTCTTCTGGTCGTCCTGAGTGAAATCGTATGTGAAAGAAAGCCAGTCCGTAGGCTTATATCCCAGACTGGCCTGAATTGTTTCCGTGGTACGCTCGGTTTCGGTTGTGGTATAAGCAGCATAGGTCGTCACTTTGTACGCCTCGATTTCCGTCACATCAAGGGTATTCACGTCTTGTGCCGTGTTTACTATCTTGAAGTAACGAGCCTTCCTCTCTGCAAATGAAATCTCAAATCGATTTTCGTCCGTGTCATAATCAAACGTGGCCGAGATGCTTATCCGGTTCCAATCACTGTTGTCACTGCTAGTGTATACATCCCACGTGAAACTGTTCTTGTTGAAGGTGGGAGCCGGCGCGGTGGTGTAAAGGAAGATCTTCTCCACGTCGGCAGCCAGATTCAGATCCAATCCTATGTTCTGATCCAGGTTACTACTCACCCCGCCAATGGTTATGGCTGCACTTGTCGTTTTGTCGCCATTGACAAGGGCAGGGACGGAAGGGAGAGTGATGGAAGTCTGAGTGTCCGGCGGAATGGGGGCAAGAGAATGCAAGCCGCCATAAGCTCTTTGTATTTCGTCGATGCTGACATCCTGCCCCCTTGTCTCGGTTTCCGTCTTTCTGTTCGTAATCGAATAGCTCCCCGAAGACGTGATCTTGTTGTCCAGGAACGACTTCCTGAAATTGACTCTCCCCTCGTGCGTATCGGTCTCCTGTGTGCTGTCAGTCACATAGTCATCTGTCGTGTTCTCTCTGTACTCATAGTTGAAATTCAGGAATCGGAATGTATAATCAGTACCCCCTGAAAAATTGGTCGTCTTAGTATCTGTCTCATGGACGGGCAAATGATCATAGTCTTTGTCTTCGTTGTAACGGAGCCGCAC
>JADFWI010000140.1 GCA_015222985.1 Pseudomonadota bacterium
ACCATTCTGGAGCCCATTCTTGTCGATTACATCCGAACGTACTGTTGTTATGAGTTCAAAGGCAGCACCCATCTGTTTACTGAAAATGCTATCCAAAATGCGGTACAGGCCCTAAAAGGCTTCCGGGCCACGGGGGCCACCCATCAGAATGAACAGGCCTATGACCTGCTGTGCCTCGGCACCAGCGTTCCCCAAACGGTCGAAGGAGACACCAAGAGTTTCACCATCGACTATGTTGACTGGAAGAACTTGGACAACAACATCTATCACTGCACCGCAGAATTCAAGGTAGAGCGGATCGGGCACCAGAAGCATTACATCCCTGACATCGTCTTGTTCGTAAACGGCATCCCCCTGGTAGTCATGGAATGTAAACGGTCTGCCTATACCCAGACCAAGAAAAAACCCATTGACCTGGCCATTGATCAGCTTGCCGACTATCAGGGAAAAGACGGCATTCCCCAGCTTTTCCTCTATGCCCAACTGGTGCTGGCCTTGGCCCGCGACAAGGCCCAGTACGGCACTACAGGTACCGCGCGGCAGTTCTGGGCGGTCTGGAAGGAAGAACACCTTGACGCCTCGATCCGGCAATTGCTTCAAAAACCGTTGGATCAACAAGATGTGGACAAACTATTGTCCATCCCTTTTGACGATGTGCGTCACAAGTATCTATCCATTCTTGAGCAAGGTCGGGAGACCTATGATCAGGACCGGGTCCTGTATGCCCTGTGTCATCCGGAGCGTCTCCTTGAATTGGCTTTCAAGTTCATCCTCTTTGATAATGGCACGAAAAAGATCGCCCGGTATCAGCAGTATTTTACGGTCCATGACATTATGAAGCGCGTTTTGAGCGCCCAACCCCACGAATCGCGATCGGGCGGCGTGGTATGGCATACCCAGGGAAGCGGCAAGTCGTTGACTATGGTCATGCTGGCCAAGTCCCTTGCCTTGCGCCCTGACATCCTGAACCCCAAGGTCATTCTGGTGACCGACCGGATCGATCTGGACGACCAGATCTGCGGAACCTTTCGAGCCTGCGGTCTGGAGCCGGAGCAGGCCAATACAGGCAAGCATCTTGTGGAGCTGCTGCTGGACCAGCGCACCCACATCGTCACTACGCTTATTCACAAGTTCGCCACAGCCGCATCCAACAGGAATCTGAAACAGGCCAGCCGCAATACCTTCGTGCTTGTGGATGAGGGACACCGCAGCCAGTACAAAGAACAGCACGTTCGCATGCGCTTAGCTTTGAAAGGGGCGTGTTTCATCGCTTTCACAGGGACCCCGCTGGCAAAATCCGCCAAAAAGAACACCTTTGCCCAGTTCGGCGATCTTTTTCGGCCAGCCTACACGATACCTCGTGCCGTACAAGACAAGGCCGTGGTGCCCCTCCTCTATGAGGCGCGGCACGTACCGCAAGAAGTTGAGAAAAAAGCCATTGACGGCTGGTTTGAAAAACTCACCGTGGGGCTTACAAAGGCACAGAAGGCAGACCTGAAAAGGAAATTTTCCACCGATCGCCAGCTCAATATGGCCGCACAAAAAGTCCGGATGATTGCCTGGGATGTGAGCCTCCATTATGCTGCGACATACCAGGACACCAGCCTGAAAGGACAGCTTGTGACCCCCCGAAAAGAAACGGCGATACTTTACAAGCAGTTCATGGATGAGTTCGCCATGGTTTCTATCGAGGTCCTGATCTCTGCGCCTGCTGAAAGAGAAGGAGAGGGGATAGGGGGTGAACCGTCCCAGACAGAAAAAGCCTTCTGGAAGGAGATGATGGATCGTTACGGTTCTGAGGAGAAATATAACAAGCAGCTCATCAATGCCTTTAAACACGGGGATCACCCGGAGATCATCATCGTCGTGGACAAACTGCTCGTGGGATTTGATGCCCCTTGCAACACAGTCCTCTATCTTGCCAGGAAACTCAAGGAGCACTCCCTCCTTCAGGCCATTGCCCGCGTAAATCGCTTGTACGAAGGCAAGGAATATGGACTTATTCTTGACTACAGCGGGGTCATTGGCGAGCTGGACGAAGCCATCGACTTTTACACCCAACTGGCCAACTATGACCGGGCAGACCTGGAAGAGACGGTCACCTATATCGCCGACAGGGCAGCCGAATTGCCACAACTCCATTCGAACTTGTGGGAGCTCTTTGAGGAAGTAAAGGGTGCCAAAGACCCTGAAGTCTATGAAGTACACCTCCGAGATGATAACTTGCGAAACCGGTTTTACGAACGATTCAGTCTTTTTGCCCGAACCCTTTCCCTTGCCTTGTCGTCCATGAGCTTCCTGGAAACTACCTCAGAAAAGACCATCAGAAAATACAAGGCTGACCTCAAGTTCTTCCAGAATCTCAGAGCGGCTGTGACGCAGCGGTATCAGGAAACCATCGATTTCTCTGAGTACGAACCGAAGATCAAGAAACTCATCGATACCCACGTTGGGGCTGGTGAGGTCGAGCAGCTTTGTGAACCGATCAATCTTCTTGATGCCAAGGCGCGCCAACAGGTGCTCGAGGATAACGGGAAGAGCGTGGGGGCCAAGGCTGATATGATTGCCTCTGCGACCCGCCATGTGATTGAACAGGAAATGGCGAAAGATCCAGTCTTCTACAAGAAATTCTCCAAGCTTCTCGAAGAAGTCATTGAAGCCTACCACCAGGGTCGGCTTCAGGCCCTGGAAGCCCTGGAGAAGATCCAGGACATTTCCACAAAGGTCGTGACCCACACCGATGACGACATCCCTTATGAATTAGTCGGCAAAGACATGGCACGTCGCTACTATGGGTGCGTGCGGGAAGCTACAGCCAAATATGGAGAGGGCAGTGACGAGTATGGAACGGAGATTGCGCTCCACATTGTGGAGCGGATGTCCCCACACAAAATCCGTGATTGGCGCACAAATCAGGACGCAATCAACAAAATGCGGGGCGAAATCGACGATATCATTTTTGAAGTTGTCGAGAAACACGGCCTTGAACTCTCGCTGGATGAACATGATGCCATCATTGATCGATGCATAGAGGTAGCGATTGCCAATGAAGACTAAGGCTGCAGAGGATGTCATTCAGTTCGGTACTCGCCAGATCCGATACCGCCTGCATCGTGCCGATCGCAAACGTTTGCGTATCGTCGTGTCTCCAGCGCTGACCGTGAACGTGTTTGCCCCGAAAAATGCCAAAGAAGACCAAATTCGTGAAGCTGTTAAGAAGAAGTCGCCGTGGATTGCGAAGACTCTCGACAAACTGGAGAATTATCACCCTTTGCCAACGCCGAAACGATACGTCAGTGGAGAGACCTTCGTTTACTTGGGAAGGCAATACCGGTTGAGAGTCAGGAATGGTCCGAAGCAGCCGGCCAAAATGCTTGGGCGTTTTCTTTGGGTTTGGGTCGAAGACAAAAATGACAATAAAAGCATCAGAAGAGTGGTGGACGCATGGTTTCGTAAAAGGGCTCGGGAGACCCTGGACCGTTATATGGACAAGTGCTACATCATTGCATCTCGCCACGGTGTCCCTGAGCCACTGTCGGTAATTCGTGTTATGCGCACGCGGTGGGGAAGCTGCAGTCCTGCAGGCCGAATTACGCTGAACGTCAAACTGGTGCAGGTGCCTGTGCATTGCATTGAGTATGTCATCATGCATGAATTGTGTCACTTGAAGTGCCACAACCACTCAAAGGCGTTCTACGCCCTGTTGACCCGCTGCCAACCGGATTGGAGAAAGCGAAAAGAAACGCTGGATCGGGTCAGGCTATAGTGATGTTTAAGGGTGGATTTTGGTCACAGTAACGACAAGGACAGGAACGATATGCTATGTAAATTTGTCAAATGAATTACGGACAGGATCGAGGTTTCCGTGGATTGAGCGAGATGCGGCAAAAGATGGGGGCAGAATCGGGCATGAAAATACTTGATTCTTGATGTTCGTTTTGAAGAAATCATAAATCCATGCCCGTGCCCATTTGCCGTTCGTTTTCCGGATACCGAACTCCCACTCATCGCCACGTGCGGTGCCGCCTTCACCCATCAACTCGTTTTACCGATTGAGATTCCAGTCGTAGTAGATGTACTCAAACTGAAGTGTTTCCCCCTTCTCTTGG
>JADFWI010000141.1 GCA_015222985.1 Pseudomonadota bacterium
AACCAAACAGGAGACTGCCATGAAAAGGAATATATTGCACACGGTTCTTATCGTTGGACTCATTTCTTGCTTTGCTGTCGGCGCTATTGCCGAAATGGGAAGCGAAAACTACCGCATCCCCACCTCGGTCATGTCCGGCGGCGGGGAGCCCATGGATTCGGCCACTTATAAGACGAACTCCACCGTGGGCCAGCCATCTCCGCTGATGGACCCGGCGGCAGATCCGCCCTATTCCGATAGCTACTATAACTACCCCGGTTTCTGGTACACCCTGGAGGGAGGAATAGCAGTCTGCAATCTTGCGTCATTTGCGGCAGCCTTTGGCTCGGTCAGTTCCGGCAGTCCTTGCGACTCTGACTATGACGGAGATGTGGATGGCTTAGATCTGGCAGCCTTTGCAGCACAGTAGGTCGGGTTTGCCCGGAAGGGACTACCCGGATCTTTGAGCACGACGCATATACGGAGGGCTCAGATCTGCTTTTGCGGCGGGCTTATTTTTGAGCGAGCCCTAAGCCCCATGATCCGGGATCCCGCCGTCTTTTCTCTTCACTATTGACATGTCACCTTTTGGGTCATATCGTATTGTTGTGATTAAATCCTTTTCCTGATTCGTATTGTGGAAACCAGGTTGACGGAGAAAATCGAGAGAGAAATTCTTCCCAGAAAAGAGCTTATGGTATATGCATAGCCACAAAATATATTGTCCTGCATGCGGGGCAGCATACGTTATTGCTGATGAGAAGTTCACGGGCCCGGCCATGAAGGCTGTGTGCAAGAAGTGTGGTGTAAAGATGATTATTGACCGCGAGTCAGGGAAGACACAACTCCAACAGGAAGCGCCGGGCCCTGAGCCAACGCAGACGTCGCAATCCAAGACCGGTACTTCAGGTCCGAAGAGTCCCAAGGCCGGAGACAAGATGGCTCAGACGGAATTCACTGTCGCCTCCATGTCGCCCGAATATCCAAGGTACAGGAGTGCTCTCATCATTAGTGCCGTGGTTCTAATCTTTGTTGGTGTTTTGACCGGAGCCTATTTGCTGATCAGAAATACGGAAAAAACCTTGCAGGAATTTACTCGCAATCCCGTTGAGTATGTTACCAGTTTGATTATGGGCTCTGAGAAGTACAAGGTATGCAAGTCGTTCCTGGATCGGAATGAAAAACAATTGGCTCAACTTGGCCTTGGCGAGGATCTCGAATTTTTTCTGGTCAAAGAAGAAGTAAGAGTCATCAATGGGCAGAAAACAGCCACAGTGACAGCAAGAGTCAAGGGTTCCAAGGCCACGAGAAATGTGATCTTCCGGCTGCAGAAACGAAGGGGAGAGTGGAAGATCCAATACGTGGCCCTGGAACTGGGCAAGGGTGAGCATAAGAGAATCTATCCATAAAATTGCAGCCGTTCACCGCAGTTTACTGCCTGCAATGACTCGCTCATGGTAATCCGGAAAGCCACTGATGGGCTGGAGCCACGAGCACAGATTGGTCCAGGTTCGATAGTATCCGGTATCCGTCCCCTTTGTTTGTAAGCTGAACCGCCGGAATGTTCAGGGCGCGTTGGAATTTCTTGAGGTCGGAAGATGGCTCTGTATCAGTAAGCTTAGCCTCTACCAGAAGAAACGCTTCGCGTGCGTTGGCTATCACGAAGTCCACTTCCTGCCGCTCCTTGTTCTTGATAAAATGGAGTGAAAACGATCCATAGCCCATATCATTCCATGCCGTAACAGCCCGCCACAGTTCCATGGCGACCATGTTCTCAAACCGGGCTGCAGGCTCCTTTATGCGGGGCGCATCCCAAAGATAGACCTTGCGTTCTTTTTGAATGGCCCGCGAGATTTTCCGCGTCCACGGAGAAATAGTGAAAATCAGAAAGAATCTTTCAAAAACCGATAGCCAGCTTTGAACGGAATTGTAGGAGACTCGTAGATCACGAGCAAGAGATGGGACAGAAAGAGGACTGCCCACCTTGGAGGGCAACAAAAGGTAGAGCATCTCCACATCTCCAACAGATTTGATGCCGGTCAGGTCACGAATATCCTCACGTATCAGTTGCTGGGAATAGGTGTTTGACCATCGGCGGTAAGTCATCACCCGGTTTGCCAAATACGGTTCCGGAAAACCGCTCAGCTCGGATAGCCGCAACCATATTTCTCTGAGTTCATCGTTGCGCTCCATACTGATTTGTAGCGGATCATTCAGAAACGCATCAATTTCGATATTGCATTTGCCCAGTTCGGCAATAGTAAAAGGCCATAAGTGAAAGAGGAAATAGCGTCCAGCCAGTGAATCTCCGCCCTTTTGATAGATATCCAGCCGGCCACTTCCTGAGACGAGAAATTGATATCCGGTATGAAATTGGTCGTAAACCCCTTTGAGGTAGTTTTTCCAGTCTTTGTATTTGTGGATTTCGTCAAACACTATCAGGGGGGTTGACGTATCTTTGCGCTCGACAGCCTCAAAAAAGGCAGGGTTTTGGATAAGGCGGATTCTGTGTTGAGGAATATCCCAGTTGAAATAAAGGCTATTCGCAAAGGAACGGGAAATCATTTCTGCAAGCGTGGTTTTTCCTGCCTGACGCGGGCCGGTCAGGAAGGTCATGCTCTTGCCTGCAGCAAGATCTGCCCAGATTCTCACATAAGGATTTCTGCCGTCCATACCGACAATTATTCATAATAATGAAAAATAGTCAAGACTATTTTTCAATACGCTGAAAAATAGCGGTATCCTGAAGACACGCAAGGCAGGTTCAGGTTACAGCTTGAGTAACTCTTGACGTCATGGCCTGTCACGTATAACTTGCACAAAGGAGTTATGCGCAAGCCTCTAAAAACGAAAATGAAGATCGTGGGAAGAACCCTGATTTCAATCGTACTGCTTGGCATCTTGTTGTCGGTGATTTCGTGCGCGGTGAATCCGGTGACAGGCCAACAGGAGTTGATGCTCTTGAGCGAGCCTGATGAGATCAGGCTGGGCCGCAAAACAGATGTCCAGATAGCTCAAACATACGGAATCTATGATGATCCTGACTTAATGGCCTATATTGAAGGTCTGGGTCAACGGATAGCCAGAGGCTCCCATCGGCCCCATTTGTCCTTTGAGTTTAAGATTCTGGATAGCCCCGTTGTTAACGCCTTTGCCGTGCCCGGCGGATATATCTATGTGAGCCGTGGTATCTTGAGCTATCTCAACAGTGAGGCAGAGCTTGCCGGCGTTATCGGACACGAGATCGGACACGTGGCGGCCCGCCATTCCGCCCAACAGTACAGCAGGGCCCAGCTCGCCCAGTTAGGACTGGGGTTGGGGATAGTACTCTCTGAGGACTTCCGACAATATGCGGGGTTAGCACAGTTCGGTGTTGGCATGATGTTTTTGAGGTTCAGCCGGGACAATGAGCGTCAGGCTGATGATCTTGGTGTGGAGTACGCCACAAAGGCAGGGTTTGATGCCAGTCAGATGGCAGCTTTTTTTTCAACCCTTGAGCGGCTGCACCCCTCCTCGGATCAGAGCGGTCTGCCGGGCTGGTTTTCCACGCACCCCAATCCACCGGATAGGATAAGAGCAGTCCAACGAAAGAGCCGGGAATGGACGCGCAGATTGGGCGCGAGAGAGCTGCAGGTGAACCGTAACGCTTACTTGCGCCGGATCGAGGGTCTTGTCTTTGGGGAAGATCCCCGTCAGGGATACGTTGCTGATCAGGTGTTCTATCATCCTGGGTTGAGATTTCAATTTCCCGTGCCATCTGACTGGAAGCTCAATAACACCCCGGCCCAGGTTCAAATGGTGAGCAGAAGAAAGGACGCAGCCATCCTGTTTTCCGTGGGAAAGGCATCATCACCCGGAGCAGCGGCCAGGGAATTTGTTGCCAGGGCCGATGCCAGTGTCATCAGATTTGATGCTATTAGAGTAAACGATCTGCCGGCCCAACAGGTGATTTCAGATATTTCTTCGCAGCAAGGGACGACCCGGGTCATGTCTTGGTTTATCAGCAAAGACGAACGTGTCTTCGTGTTTCATGGTTTTACCTCTCAGGCCATGTTTGAAAGATACGGATCTGCCTTCCGTGCAACCATGGGGGGATTTGCGACTCTTACTGATCCGAAAAGGATCAATGTGAGGCCGGACCGTATCCGGATTCGAGCCACGGGAAGCGCCGGCATATTGAAAGAGGTCCTCCGGTCACTGGGCGTGCCAGATAACAAACTAAAAGAAATGGCTTTGCTGAACGGAAGGGACGTGGGCGATTGGATTGCGGCACATAGCCTGCTTAAAGTGGTGGAGAAGGGACGGGAAGGTCAAAGTTGATGGCTCAAAGCTGAAAGGTGAAAGCTCAAAGGAAGAAACCAGGTTTTTAGATAGCGGAAAAGCCTTTACCTTCAACGCTTACTTTGCCGGTTGTTTTGTCTACCTCGAACTTGACCGGCAGGAGCTGTTCAATAACCCATATGTTGGTGAGCAGGTGTTTTGTGATGGCTCGTGCGACAAAAGAGGACCCTCCCTTGGCCAAAGCCATGTAGAGCACCAACTGGTCGGCCAGGTGGTCGTCAACAGTGGCCTCTGAGGCCATGAATTCAAAAAAATCCGAACAGGCCTCGTCAGCAACGGTTTCAGCGGGTTTTCCCCTTTTGCCCAGGGATGAAAAACCGGCGACGCCATTTTCGAACGAAGCTCTTATGAAGACGACTGTGCCGGTCCCACGGGAAGGCCCGTTCAAAAGCCTGACTCTGGGTTTGCTGTACCCCTGATCCGCTAGGCGCTTAAGGGCCTGGTCCCGCTGCCTCTCCCCGATGCTGGCAGCAAGGTTTGAAACCGCTGAGAGGAGATGAACAGCTTCAAGTTTGCCCCGTCGAGTCCGTTGCTTTGCGCGAAATCCTGCCACTGGAGATATGCTCGCAACAACCGTTCCTCCTCCTTTCGGATACCAACCCCAACGGCTGATTTCCAACGAAACGGCGCCGCCCATCTCCTCCATGGCTGGCACGAACACTTCGTTTACGTAATGGAAACAGGGGCTCCATGGGACATGGGTCCCGCCGGTAATGGTCACCCGGGACGGGTTCTTGGCTAGGAGCAAGCACGGCAACACCGTTTGTAGCACAAGGCCCGTGGAACCTGCCGTGCCAACGTCCAACGTGTACGTTCCGCCCTTGAGTTGCAGGGGCTCAAAATATAGATGCGTGGAGCCCGCTTCAGCCCCTTTAGTGCGAGCCGAGGTTATCAGTGAGAGGGCCTTTACGGCCATAACGTGCTGGGGTCTCAGTCCTGGCTTCTTGCGACCGGCCCGGATATTTGTGATCTTCAGGGGTTGCTGGAGTATGGCCCCCAGGGAGAGGGCGGTCCGCAATATCTGTCCTCCTCCCTCGCCGTAGCTTCCGTCAATTTCAAGCATCGTACACGCTTACCCACGGTAACGTCAAAGTCGGTGCAATATTGCTAATATTGGACGGTTATGGGAGTCTCAAAATCCGAAATTCGAATATCGAAACTCGAAACAATATCTAAATTCGAATATCAAATGACTAAAACATTCCAAGATCTTATGCGGTACCTGTAGGGCTTCACCATGTTTTGAATTTTGTGTTTTGGTCATTCGAATTTGTTTCGAATTTCGATATTCGAATTTCGAGTTTCCCCGTCTCTGACAGATGGATGAAATGTATGTACTTCT
>JADFWI010000142.1 GCA_015222985.1 Pseudomonadota bacterium
ATTTGTAATTTGATATTTGTAATTTCAATAATTCAATGAACTTCCAACAAAGCAAATCCCCTCTGGGGATAACCAAAGCCTGATCCTCTGGGCCAGGATTTTTACTTCATAAGGCTGAAATGATACGAATTCCAAAATATGCCTTACGAATGTCATGCCGGACGGCCCGCATAGTGGACTGCGGCGCGAAACCCCAAAGGGTGGCCGGCATCAAAGGCCGCACCTTCGAGGAGAACCCCCATCAGTTCACCCTTTTTGATAAGGATATGATGGATAGGCACATCATCTACCTCACCTCTGGCTTTGGAGCGTATGGTTTCCACCAGGTCGAAATATTCCGGCAGATAGATCCCTCCCCCAAAGCCCTTATGAACCTTGGCACCCCGCTTTATGGAAAGGAGGGGCCCCCTTTTCTTATCAGAAAGGGATGTAATAGCAAAGCAGCGCTCCACAGGTGCGTTGGCGTCTAGCAGGCCGACATTGCCAAAGCGCTGAACATCATGACCCTTTATGAGGACTGTTCCGATTACATTCTGGCCGTATGTGTGAAATGCCTCCATCAACTGTTTTGCAAATGGCTTGTCCGAAAAGAGAAGACAGTCCGGCATAATGCAAAGAAAAGGTTCATTACGTACGAAATTTTGAGCCAGCGCCACAGCATCAGCGACCCCTCTGGGCTCGTCCTGGTTAAGAAAAACCGTGTTGCACGCTTTCAGTTTTTTATAGAACGCGGTATCCCAGTGGAAGGGAAGAACCGGGGGAGGCCAGTTTCCGGTGATAAAATCTTTGAGCAGCGGCTTGCGATGACTCGTAACAATGCAGAAGTCGGAAATGCCGGATGCCATGTACATTTCGAGTGTATACTGGATCATGGGTTTTCCCCCTATTGGGAGGAGTTCCTTGGGGATATCATTAGTCAGTGGAGCCAGACGAGTCCCTAATCCAGCAACAGGGATAACGGCTTTTGTTAAGTATTCGGACACGGAAACGGACATAACATGTTTGCCCGCAGCTTTCAATCGTTGGACGGGATGCCAGATACCGGATGCTGGATGGCAATTTTCAGGCGATTTTCAAGGATTGACAGTTGATGCGGTTTTCTGCTATATAACTACCTTTTTTAAGAAAATCCGGCCTTTTGGAGTCTCATTATGACCAAGGATACCAAGAGGGTCCTGCTAACTGGAAACGATGCTGTGGTTGAAGGACTCTGCTGCGCTGCTGGGAACAAGAGGCGCATTGTGTACGCAGGTTATCCCATCACCCCTGCGTCAGAGGTTGCCACCCGTGCTTCTGTAGTTATCCCAAAACACGGTGGGGCCTTTATTCAGATGGAAGATGAGATCGCCTCGATTCAGGCCATTGCCGGAGCAGGTCTCACAGGGGCAATTGCCGTTACGGCTACTTCAGGCCCCGGCTTCAGCTTGATGTCCGAGGGCTTCGGCTTTGCGGCCATGATTGAATCGCCCGTTGTTTGCGTTAACGTCCAACGAGGCGGACCGTCCACTGGCATGCCAACATGGATGGGGCAAGGCGACATGATGCAAGCGAGATGGGGTACTCACGGAGAAAGACCCGTGATCGTGCTCGTACCGAACTCTGTTCAGGAGACCTTGCTTTTGACTTATGAGTCATGCAGGCTTTCTCAGGAATATTTCATGCCCGTGGTTTTGATGTTGGATGAGATTATAGGGCATATGGAGGAACCGATCTCCATCCCTGAGCTTCCTGCCATACCACTTGATCCGGATTTTGATATCATAGGCAAGGGGCATCGCCTCCATCGAACCGGTCTTACGCATGATCTTCAAACCAATCTTCCCAGGATTAATCCTGATGCAGAAGAAGAACTGGTTCGATATCTGCTCGATAAGGTCAAGAAGAACGCAAAAAAGATCGTCAAGTATGAAACCTGCGGGGACCCTGCAAATGCCGACGTAGTCATTATCTGTTATGGGTCCGAATCTCGATCGGTCGAGGCCGCCGTGAAACAGGCTCGCAGGAGGAATTCGAACGTGGCCATGATTCGGCTCATCACAGCCTGGCCGTTTCCGAAAGGTTTTCTTCAAGAGCTTGATAGAATAGACAGGGTGTTTATGGTGGCAGAAATTAATGCTGGACAGATGCGAGTCGAGGTTGAACGCTACATAAAGAAAGGTACGGTTCAGGGTCTGAACCTCATGGGAGGCAGAATTCATACGCCAGGTGAAATTCTGGATGCTATTAAGACAATTACTCACTAGTTACTGGTCATTAGTCATTGGCATTAGTAACCGATGCCAGATGCCTGATACCAGATATTGAAGATGATCCTTAACTTTAGGCATTTTAGGCACTTTAGCTCATTTTAGGCACTTTCTTCGAAGGGAGTCAGACATGCCAAACATGGAGATCAGCCAGCATCCATATGCTGATCTGTTGAGAATAGAGATGATGCCAAACATCTGGTGTTCGGGCTGCCGGATCGGGAGGGTCAAGAACGCATTCATAGAGGCTATTCAAAACCTCGGCCACAACGCTGACAAGTGTGTGGTGGTTGCCGGAATCGGATGCTCGTCGCGCATTGCAGGTTACCTTAACCTCGACAGTATACATGCAACCCACGGCAGGGCGATACCCACGGCCCTCGGGGTGAAGCTCGCCAACCCGGAGCTAATAGTCACTGTGATGGGGGGCGACGGAGATATTCTGGGCATCGGCGGAAATCATTTCCTTGCCATGGGCCGCCACGGCCATGACATGAACGTCTTCTGTATGAACAATTATGGTTACAGCATGACAGGTTTTCAGCATGGACCCACCACCCCCCTCGGGGCACGGACAGTTACTACATCAGGTGGCAGTCCGTATGTGCCGCTTAACCCTGTTGCTGTAGCCCTGGCAGCCGGTTACACTTTTGTGGCCCGATCCACATCTTCCCATCCCTATCATCTCATGGACTGCATGATTTCCGCCATTAACAACAGAGGCCCGAGTTTTGTCGAGATATTGATTCCGTGCATGCTCTTTGAGAGGCGCAACAAAATCAAATCACTTGAGGCCTTGTTTTTGGAAAAGGCCAACATCAAAGAGACCCTTAGCGAAGAAGACGTCAATGAAACTGATTTTTCAAAGGAGATTAGCCTTGGGATTTTCAGAGATATGCCTGTGCGAGAAAAATCCCAACTGACTCTTGTTAAGCCAACTAAAAAGAAGGCTGCAAAAAAGTATCATGTGAGCTTCAAATCAAGGGACAGCGGCATAAAGCATGTGCAAATTCGAATGGAGGGAACCGGAGGGCAGGGGATTGTCCAGGGGGGCAAGACGTTGATTCACGCGGCCATGAATATGGATCCTGAGTTGAATAGTACAATGACAAAACGATATGGACCAGAGATGAAAGGGGGAAGCTGTCTGACGGATGTGATCCTTTCCTCTCAGCCTATTGACTACCCTTTTGTGGAAGTTCCGGACTTGCTCCTCATGATGTCGGATATCGTCAGCAAGGAGCGGGGCGGCGAGGTCGTTGTTAACGACAATGGTACGATTGTTGTGGATGAGTCCATGGTCGATCAGAGCCTGCTAAAGGACGTTGCCGACGGTGTTCAGGTTTTCAAGGTGCCGGCAACCCAGATTGCTCGCGACAATTTCAAGGTTGTGGTAGCTAACAATGTAATGATGGGCTTTGTCGCTAAAACAACATCGATTATTGATAAGGCCTGCATAAAAGCAGCGATCCTTGGGTCTGCTCCACCCGGCACCGAGGAGATGAACCTGGCTGCATTCGACAAGGGGTACGAATTTGGTGGATCGTGAACGAGCCACAAACGATTTACTAATGACAAATGACCAATAACAACATGGCAGGCCAATTATGAAAACTGGAGTTTCAGCTTCCAGATACTGGAACATAGGACAATGTACGATACCTATTGGCAAAGTCACTATCATACCGAGTTTTTGCAAAGGTGGGGATGACTGTGATGACTGCATAAGATTTTGCCCTGAGAAGGTATTGGAGCTAGGTACTGTGCCTAATGAAAAAGGTTTCTTTCCTCCCATTCTGGTTAATGAGGGGAAGTGCACGGTCTGCGGTAGATGTCAGCTTTATTGCAGTGAAAATGCAATCTTTGTCGAGAAAATTGGGGAACGGACTGTTACAGCCGAGGAGATAGCAATAAGAGAGGAGAATTAATGATAGATGTCGAATGATCGCATAGGAGTCTTTATATGCCACTGCGGGACCAATATCGCCGGCACCGTGGACTGCCATCAGGTAAGTGCGGCCATAGCCCAGACCGGGGTAGCCCTCGTTAGAGAGCACCCTTACATGTGTACCGGCGGACAGGCGCAGATTGTTATTGATATTGATGAGTACGGGTTGGAGAGGATTGTTGTTGCAGCCTGTTCTCCCAGGATACATGAGGAGACCTTTCGAACGGTCTGTACGGTCGCCGGCGTCAATCCGCACATGATGGAGATGGTCAACATCCGGGAACAGTGTTCTTGGTGTCATACCTATGAGCCTGATGAAGCTACACAAAAAGCCATAGACCTTGTGCTTATGGGTATCGAGAAGGTGAAGCTTAATGTGCCGGTAGTCCCTTTGCAGGTTCCTATGACCAAGAAAGCTTTGGTTATTGGAGGCGGCATCAGTGGTATTGAAGCGAGTATGCAGCTTGCCGATCTTGGTCACAAGGTGGTTCTGGTGGAAAAAGGCCCCACTATTGGTGGTAAGATGGCCCAACTCAATAAGATCTTTCCGGACCAAAACTGTAGCCCATGAATTCTGGGGCCGAAGATGGTGGATGTCGGTCGGCATCCCAATATTGAGTTGCACACCCTGTGTGAAGTCATTGAAGCCAAGGGGTATGTTGGAAACTTTGAAGTCACGTTAAGAAAACATCCGAGGTACGTGACTGAAGATTGCACTTTTTGCGGCGAATGTTTACAGCGGTGCAATGTATTTGCCGAAGATGAGTTTAACGTGAGCCGTGGCCTGAGAAAAGCGATATATACACCTTTCCTGCAGTCTGTTCCCAGGCAGTACGTGATTGACGACAAGGCATGTATCCATTTTTCTGAGGAAGGATGCCAGAAATGTGTAGAAGATTGCAAGAAACATGCAATCGATTTTTCCCAGACTGTTGAAGAGGAAACGCTCCATATAGGCGCAACTATTGCTGCCACCGGCGTAAGACCGTACGACCCAACAGGATTATACGGTTATGGCGACAGCCGATTTCCAGATGTGGTTACGTCTATGGAACTGGAGAGGATGATGTCTCCAGAGGGGCCTACAAAAGGCGAGGTAATCCGACCGTCCACAGGGGAGGCACCAAGGAGTGTTGCTTTCGTACAGTGCGTGGGTTCCAGGTCTGAGAAAGACGGTGAGTTGGCTTATTGCTCAAAGCTTTGTTGCCCGAATACCATAAAGAACACATTCCTTTTGAAAGAACGCTTCCCGGAGCTTGAAATATACGTATTTCATAATGGTATCCGAACCAGCGGCAACAGGCAGGAGAGAATGTTTCGGGAAGCAAGGGAAGAGGGTGTTGTTTTTGTTAACTCTTTTCCCAAAATCACTGAAGGCCATGTGTTGACCTTTTTCAACCCTCTGATCGATCAGCAATGGCTTATGAAAAAGGAGTTTGACCTTATTGTCCTTGCCGTCGGTATTGTACCCACGGCAAAGGAGATCTCACAGGTCTTGGGGATCCCTTTGGGAAAAAGAGGGTTCATCAAGGAAGAGAATCAACTCTCTCCTAGTTCTACCCCCACGAATGGAATCTACTTTGCCGGCGCTGTGGGAAGCCCTGCGGACATCAAACAGTGCATTGAACAGGCGGGCAATGCAGCTATGCAGGTGTCGAAACATTTTCAAAGAGACACGGCAGAGCTCTCGTCCATTATAGCTAAGGTGGATTTTGAAAGATGCACAGGTTGTGGCAAATGCAGCAAGCAGTGTCTATTTGGCGCCATTCGGATAGAGGATAAGGTCGCTGTCATAACACAGGCTTTGTGCCGGGGCTGTGGCAATTGCGTAAACGCCTGTGAGTTTGACGCGATTGCCATAACAAATCATACGGATGAGCAAATAAAGGCGCAGTTGAAAGCAGCGCTGAGTGAACCGGAAGACAAGATCGTTGTATTTGCCTGCCATTGGTGTTCTTATGCGGGGGCTGATTTTGCGGGCACTAGCAGGCTACAGTACAGCCCTAATACCAGGATCGTAAAAACCATGTGCTCATGCCGGGTAAAGGTGGATCTCATCAAATACGCTTTTGCTTTAGGGGCTCCGAAAGTAATTGTGTCAGGTTGTCATCCCGGGGACTGTCATTATCTTGATAATAATATGTTCACTAAAGGCAGGGTGATGAGGTTAAGGGACAAGCTAAGCAGCAAAGGGATCAATCCTGAAAGACTAATGCTGGAGTGGATCTCAGCTTCTGAGGGGCAGCGGTTTGTTGACGCGATTCAGAGAATGGAACAATTGAGAGTTGAGGAAGATGAAATCGAGATGAGTAAAATGATTTTCAGCCAACCAAAGAAGAAAAGGAGCAAGGAAGAAGACAAGATAAGGTCGCAAAGCGATTTTATTGCTTGACTTTATTTGGAAATATGCGGTATCTAAATATAATTACTGCACTTGCTCCAACACAAAAGACAGGAGGTCAAACAGTATGAAGAAGAGACGAAAAGCTTACAGCGTGGATGCAATGATGAGGTTCTTTCTTCAATACTACAACATTCCCACAAAGCAAGACATTGAAAAGATCTTGAGCAGAATAGACCGTCTGGAAACGGCCATCAAAGCTGGGAAGGTATCTGGGAGCAGGTCAAGAAAGGCAGGCAAGCCGAAACCCGCTACAGGAAAGAAAGGGGTTGCCAAAGGTCGGGCGAAGATGTCAGCTACGGAGAAGGTTCTTAGTATCCTGAAGCGATCTCCCAAGGGAATTGATGTCTCTGGGCTTAAAGCAAAGTCCGGTTTTGAAGACAAGAAAATTCGCAATATTATTTTCAGGCTTTTCAGGCAGGAGACTATTAGGAGGGTCGGACGAGGCATTTATGCCATGCGGTAATGCGGGGTAGGCATGGGTTGAAGAGGCTGCTTAAAAAAAAGCTTGACAATAGGTTATGCTTTGTTTAGCGTATGTGAAATCCTTGGAATGTAGATTAATTATGACACGGACACAGGCCATTACAAGCATCATTCCAAACGTCATTATCGTAGTAGGGATTATTGTATCCCTGCTACCGGCCGGAGGCTTGGTAATGGTCTAGATTCGCTGACATAGCAATCACAAAAGTCCGTTATCAGGCCGCCTGGTAACGGACTTTTTTTTGCTCCGAAAATTGATTTCTCAGACCTTTTCAATTTTTTTTAGATTAAGGGTCGTTGCATGAGGGGTGGCGCTATGGAATCAATTCTGCTTTATGACACAACACTGAGAGACGGTTCGCAGGGTGAAAAGATCAATTTCTCTGCTGAGGACAAAGTCCGAATTGCCCAAAAGCTCGATGATGTGGGTTTGCATTACATCGAGGGCGGGTGGCCGGGCTCAAATCCGACAGACACACGCTTTTTTGAACTGGCCAAAGGGATTTCTTTCAAACAAGCACGCCTGGCGGCCTTTGGAAGCACGAGAAGACCTAAAACACCTTGTGAGCAAGACGCGAATCTAAAGGCGCTTGTCGAGTCCGAAACTCCTGTTGTCACCATCTTTGGAAAGAGTTGGGATCTCCACGTCAAGAAGGTCATGGCCAATACTATGAAGGAAAATCTGGCCATGATCTACGACACTGTGGCCTTCCTTCGATCTCACGGTCGAGAAGTGATCTATGATGCCGAACATTTCTTTGACGGTTACAAAAACAATCCGGAATATGCCTCACAAACGATAGAGGCAGCGGTTTCAGGTGGCGCTGATTTCATTGTGCTGTGTGACACAAACGGAGGAACACTTCCGTTAGAGATACAGGAAATCATGGAGCAGGTCTGTCCGAAGATTTCAGCCAAGGTCGGCATCCATGCCCACAACGACTGTGGTCTTGCTGTTGCCAACACGCTGACTGCGGTTCGCCTCGGCTCTGTCATGGTCCAGGGAACTGTGAATGGTTACGGGGAGCGGTGTGGAAATGCGGATTTGACCTCAGTTATCCCCAACCTCCAACTCAAAATGGGGCTTCCATGTGTAAGAGATGAGAATCTGCGCAGGCTTACGGAGCTTTCGCGCTATGTGAGCGAAGTGGCGAACATGACCCCCTTTAACGGGCGCCCCTTTGTGGGAGCTAGCGCCTTTGCCCATAAAGGGGGGATCCACGTAAACGCCATTATGAAGACGCCGAAGGCCTATGAACACATGGAGCCAGAGGCTATCGGAAATGAGCGTCGTGTCCTCATGTCCGATCTATGTGGCAAGAGCACCGTGGATTATAAGGCCCGGGAACTTGGAGTTGAGCTGGGAGGAGATGGCTTTGACAGCAGGAGAATCGCCACGGAGATAAAGCGATTGGAGCACGAGGGGTATCAGTTTGATGCGGCCGAAGGATCATTTGAACTTTTGCTGAAAAGGCTTACAGGTCAGTTCGAACCGCTATTTCACCTGGAATCGTTCCGAGTGGCCATTGAAAAGGATAAGGATCTTCCTTGCAGGGCATATGCTACCATTAAGGTCTGCGTGGGTGATCAACAGGAAATCACTGCGGCAGAAGGAGACGGTCCGGTAAGCGCCCTGGATAATGCCTTGAGGAAGGCCCTGAATAAATTCTTCCTCGTGGATTTAGAACAGATGCAGCTTGTTGATTTTAAGGTCAGGGTGATTGAGGGTCGGGACGGAACGTCAGCCCGCGTAAAGGTCTTCATCGATTCTCGGGACCAGAAGCGCGTGTGGAGCACCATTGGAGTTTCTACAGATATTATTGAGGCAAGTTGGCAGGCCCTGGAGGATAGTTTTCAGTATAAGCTTTCAAAGACATGAAACGGAGGCATTTTTGGCATTTCTTTACTTTTACATTGAAAACCTGGTCTGGGCCAGGTCGCCGACTTCGCCAGCCTACTCCGCCGAAGTGGCAACGGCTACGAAGGCCGGGAAGTAGCCTTGGCTACG
>JADFWI010000143.1 GCA_015222985.1 Pseudomonadota bacterium
ATCCAACTGGCCCTTGGGGCCTTTCTTGATGCTCTGGGCCTTGACAGAAAACCAGAAAATGAGGGCCCATGAAGATCCTTCTCGTCGGCGGAGGCAAGACAGTCTATTTTCTGGCCAAGCATTTCATTGGCGAAGGCCATCATGTGACCATTATCAACCGAGAGCGGGAGGAAAGCATAACTTTATCCCATCAGCTCGATGCAACCATACTGCTCGGCGACGGGAGCGATCCCGAGATGCTGGAGCAGGCCGGAGCGGGGAGCGCTGACGTACTGCTCTGCCTGACATCACACGATCATAACAATTTGGTGACCTGTCAGATCGCCAGTCGAGAATTTGACGTTCCTCGAACGATTGCCCTGGTCAACAATCCTGAGAATGAGGAAATCTTCCGCAAACTGGGGGTCCCCCTGATATTTTCATCGACCCGAATCATAACAAGCCTTTTAGAGGAACAGACTGATTTTATGGCCATAACCAACCTCATGGCCGTTGCCCAGGGCAAGGTCAATGTAACCGAGGTCCGTCTCCCTGAAAACGCCCCGGTGGCAGGCAAAAGCCTCCAAGAACTGAAACTGCCTGAGGGCTTTCTCCTTGCCACTATTATCCGAAACGGCGAAGTCCTTGTGCCAAGCGGTTCCACGATCCTCCAAGCCCATGACGAGCTCATTCTGATCGGGCAGGCGGAAAATTACACAGATGTCCTCAGGATATTGACCGGTGAATAAACATCCGAGGCCAGAGGACCAGGCTTTCCATGCGAAATGAAGATCCATGAGGTATCCGGAATCTCTTCGCCAGCGCTATAAGGGCATCCTGGGCTATACAGGCGTAATCGCTTGCATCGTCGGTCTGCTCATCCTCTCACCCCTTCTCTGCCTTCCGTTCTACAACAATGAACTCTGCATTGGCTGGGCATTTCTGTGGCCTGGCCTGCTCACTCTACTGGCAGGCTGGGTACTTTCGCGCCTATTCTTACCCAGGAAGGCGTTCAACCTGACGTATCAGGAAGGATCTGTAATTGTTGTTCTTTCCTGGACAGTGGCCATTTTGGCAGGAGCCGTCCCGTTCTTGATCAGTCTTGACCTTAGTTTGACCCAGGCTGTTTTTGAATCTACAAGCGGGTGGACGACCACCGGGCTCTCCGTCGTGGATGTAACGACCGCGCCACATCTGGTCCTCTTCTATCGCAGTGTGCTCCAATTGGCAGGAGGCGCCGGCTTTGCCATCATCATGCTCAGCGCCCTGGCCGGACCTGCCGGCACAGCCCTCAGCGCGGCCGAGGGCCGGGAAGGCCGGCTAGTGCCAAATATCAAACGCTCAGCCAAACTCGTGGTCTCAATGTACACTTGCTATGCCGCGATGGGAATCGTGGCTCTTCGTGTAGTCGATATGGAGTGGTTTGACGCCCTTAACCACTCCTTTACCGCTGTTTCGACCGGAGGCTTCTCGACACGATCCCAGTCCATAGGCTACTGGAACAGTCCTGGTGTGGAGGCTGTAATCATTGTCTTGATGCTCCTGGGCTCCACAAATTTTCTGACCAGCTACATGCTCCTTAATCGCAAATTTAAGTTAGTTCTGCGAAACGGCGAGCTTCGCCTCGAATTGGCATTCTTACTCTTTTCGCTAACTCTGGTCTTTTTTGGTGTGACCAAAAACCTTTACCCCATCCTTCATGAGGGCCTGCGCGTCACGATCTTTCAGGTTGTTTCAGCCATGTCAACTACGGGATTCTCCACCGTGGGGCATGAAAACTGGGGCGGCCTGGGCTGGATAGTGTTGATTGTGCTGATGCTTATCGGCGGCGGTACCGGCTCCACGGCTGGTGGCCTAAAACAATACCGCATCTACATTCTATACAGGGGCTTGTTGTGGGAGTTCAGACGACTGATTCTCCCCCAGAAGGCAGTAACCGATCCTGACGTCTGGCATGGTGAGCAGCAGCGGTTTATCAGCGACGAGGACCTCCGCCACGCCGGTCTCTTTGTGTTTCTGTACTTGGCCATATTCACCTTTGGGAGTATGATTATATCCGCTTATGGTTATTCCTTGAAACAAGCCTTGTTTGAATTTGCAAGCACGCTTGGCACGGTCGGTCTTTCAGCAGGAGTAACAACGGCAGACGCCCCGCCAGGAATACTCTGGATCCAAATATTGGGCATGCTTTTGGGCCGGTTGGAATTTTTCACCATAATTGTCGGCGCCATTAAACTGAGCCAAGATCTCCGTTCGATGGCGCCTAATTCCACACATTTTTGAGTTGAAGCAGGTATTGTCAGGAACAGGTATTGGCGAATGGAAAGTTGAAATCAAACGTAAAATAAATGACTTAGATGAGGATTTACATGATGAGTTGATATGATTCTAATCCTGAATATCCTGTCAATCCTGTCAAAAAAATCTCTTTGGAGGACCTGAATTGTTACCCTTTTTACAAAACCGTCAATTTCAGCTATATGTGTGCCTGAAAGGAATCAGATAGACTCTGAGTAGGATAAACACGACAAGGGGGGGCAGTATGAAAGAACGAGATGTAGAAAAGCAGTTCAAGATTCTGGAGCAGGAGATCGGCTTGAATGGGGAGCAACTGGAAGCGCTCCGGCGTGACCAGCGGGCTGCGATAGATGCCCTGCGCCTGGAAGTGGAAACGCTCCGGCGCTGTCTTGTACGTCTGTTTCCGGATTCTGATGAGTGCTTTGCCGCAGTACGCGCCGAGGTCGCACAGGAAGTAGATCCGGAAGCATTATAGGATCTCGGATTTGAGGTATCCGTTGACGGAGGCCAACATACTCTCTGTCATTGCGAGCGGACTCCTCGCGATGACACAAAGAAATACCCGTGAACAGTTAGAATTTTTGGTTGCCGATTTTTGATGTGTATCGGACATCGGTCGTTCCATAATGTCAATCGCTCTCTTTGGCCCGGAGGGAGCGCATCGGAGGTAAGTTCCTATGGATAAGGGACGGTTCAGTAGAAGGGATAGACTGGTCAAAGAAAAACGGCATGACACGTACGAACCGTTGGGCAAGTGGCCGGAGCCAACGGTATGTAAAGAATGCGGCTCCCTCTTTCACAATGGGCGCTGGTCCTGGAGGCAACCTCCGAAGCAAGTTCATAAAGTGGTTTGTCCCGCTTGCCGGCGGATTGCTGATAACTGCCCGGCAGGCTATGTCGAGATCAGAGGGTCTTTTTTCAAAGAACACCGTGAAGAGCTTTTGAATCTGATCCGCGCTGAAGAGAAGTTAGAGAAGGAAGAGCATCCCACGGAACGAATCATTTCAATCATTCACGAAGAGGACCATACCCTGGTGACGACCACAGGGGTTCACATAGCTCGGCGCATTGGAAAAGCCTTATCACGGGCCTGTCATGGTGATTTATCCATGCAGTACGGTGACGATGAAAAGAGCATCAGGGTTTATTGGAGCCGCTAGCATTCTTCAAACCCGTCATTAGACAATCTAACCCCAAGCGAGACTGTTATGTTTTTTCCGCGCAAATCAAAGATATTCGACGAACTACTCAAGCAAGCTTTGATCGTCAAAGAAGTGGCCCAGGTATTTCGCAACATCACGCGTGACTGGAAACAATTAGAACACGGTTCATCAGCGCTGCAATCACTGGAACGACAGGCAGACGAGTTGGTCCATAGTATCACGGATGATATCGAAAAAACGTTCATTCTGCCATTAGACAAAGAGGATATTGCCGTATTGACGGAGTCTTTGGACGATGTGGTGGACAACCTGGAAGAGGCGGTCAATCGTCTGAGCATTTATAGGATTTCTGAAAGCAATGACGCACTGCAGGATTTTTCGGAATTAATTGAACAATCTGCCGTCTATATTCACAAGGGAATATCGATGATCAAAGAAGGCAAAATTGCCTCGGAAGAGTTTGCTTCCTGTGGCAAGATGCTTCGCGATCTGGAAAGTCAAGGAGACATACTACACAGAAAAGTGCTGGAAGGTCTGATGGGCAACTGTTCTTCTTCTTTTGCTGATGGGAATGACTACCTCTCCATACTCAAATGGAAAGAGATCTTCCAAACCCTGGAGGACACATTGGACAAGTGTGACCATATTGGCAAACTCTTTGCGAGATTAAGGATCAAATATATATAGCGGCCATGGAGCCAGGATTCATCGTATTCGTATTTGCCATTGCTCTTTCTTATGTCTATGCCTTTGTCGGTGGTTTTACTGACGCGGCCAATGCAATTGCGACCTCTGTTGGGTCCCGAGCGCTGTCTCCCCTGACTGCCGTCTTGATGGCCGGGGTCCTGGAGATCCTTGGCGCCTTGACCGGAACGGCAGTTGCCATGACTATCGGCAAGAGCATTGTGGCATTGGATTTGATTTCTCTCACCACGGTTGTTGCAGCTCTCATGGGGACAATGGCTTGGAGCCTGTTCACCTATCATCTGGGTATTCCGGTCAGTGAAACACACGGATTGGTTGGAGCTCTTGTCGGAGCAGCATTAGCAATAGCCGGGGCAGAGGTCATTCTTTGGGCAGGATTAGCAAAAGTCTTGATTGCGATTGTGGCCTCACCTTTGTTGGGTTTTGCAGGTGGGGCCGTGTTGATGTATATGATCAATTTCTGCTGCAGTTCCGGTCCTGCACGGAAAATGACCTTGGCGTTTAAGAATCTCCAGCGGTTTTCTGCCGCTTTTATGGCTTTCAGCCATGGCCGAAACGATGCTCAAAAACCCATGGGTATCCTGGTCATGGCGCTGGCGCTCCATTTCGGCTGGAAAGATCCGGGCGTGCCCCTTTGGGTTATTCTGAGCATCGGATTAACCGCCGGGCTCGGCGTGGCATACGGAGGATGGCGGATTATCAAAACTCTGGGCATGAAGCTTGCCCCATTGGCGCCCGAACAAGGTTTTGCGGCAGAAACCTCTGCGGCTTGCGGGTTGCAATTGGCCTCTGTCTTTGGTATTCCGGTTTCCACAACGCACATCATTGCTTCATCCATTGTGGGCGCCGGAGTAGCTCGTCGATTCTCCAGTGTGCGTTGGGGTCTTGCTTTTGATATAGTGCTCTCCTGGGTCTTGACGCTGCCGGCGACTGTGGCCCTCGGCTGGCTTTTCAATAAAGCGCTTGGCATGATGTTTTTCAGTTAATTCTAGCTCCGTAGTGGTCAGATTACCTTTCAAGGGGACGTTCCGATGGTTAATAAACCCACCTGTGAAGAACTTGAACAAAGGGTTACTGAGTTGGAGAAAGAAGTTGCGATGCACAAGCGGACGGGAAAGAATCTTCACTCTGCTGGACCGGATGCTGAAAGCATCTTTCAGGCCGTCGGTCACCCAACCTTCATCGTGGATCCTGAATACCAAATGCTGGCAGCAAACCGTGCCGTAATAAAGGTGACGGGACTGTCGGAAGAGGAACTGCACGGGAAAAAATGTTACCAGATCTTTCATCACAGCGAGGCGCCTCCCGAAGGCTGTCCCATGAAGAGAATGCTGGCTTCCGGTCATCTTGAGATGGGCGAAATGGAAGTGGAAGCGACTGGCGGGACGTTTCTGGTTTCCTGCACCCCGGTGTTTGACGAAACTGGTAGTCTTCAGCAAGTTATCCACATTGCCACTGATGTCACCCAGAAAAAGATGGCGGAGGAGGCGCTCCGGAAAGCTCGTGACGAGCTGGAACAACAGGTAAAGGAGCGTACTGCTGAACTGTGCACAGCAAACCTGCAACTGAAGGCGGAACTGGAAGAGCGCAAGCAGGCAGAGGAAGCGCTGCGGGAGAACGAGGCCGAGAAACGGGCGATTCTTGACGCCTCCATTGACAGGATTCGATGCGTTGACAAGGACATGAAAATCATTTGGGCCAATAAAACAACAGCGATAGCTACCGCCCTCTTCCCGGAAGACTTGGCAGGCGAGTTCTGTTACAGGATTTTCGTTGGCAGGGATACGCCGTGTGAAGGATGCCCCATGCTAAAGGCCTTGGAAACGGGTGAAATCGAAAGCGCTGTTATGCATAAGCCCACGATGAGAGGGATACAAGGGGAAACTTTTTGGAACATTCACTGCGTGCCTCTCAAAAATGAATCGGGTGACATTGAAAACTATGTGCAGATTGCCAGAAATATCACCGAGCAGAAAAAAGCAGAAGACGCACTGCGGAAGAGTGAGAAGTGGAGCCGCCTGTTGTTTGACAAAAGCAACGACCCTCTGTTCGTTCATCACCCGAAACCAGAGGGTGTGCCTGGCAAATTCGTGGAAGTAAATGATGTTGCGTGTGAAAAATATGGCTACACAAAAGAAGAACTGTTAAGATTATCACCTTTAGACATCAGCGCACCTGAAATGCGGCAAAATATTGCCTTGCGAGTGAAAAAGCTGTTTACCAAAAAAGATATTATTTTTGAAACAAAGCATGTAGCCAAAGACCGCCAAAGGATCTCCGTTGAGATCAGTTCTCATCTGTTCGATCTCGAAGGACAGCCCACCGTGATATCTGCTGTACGAGATATCAGTCCCCGAAAACGGGCCGAAGAACGTGTCCGTTTTCTAACGCAAGAGCTGATAAGGGCACACGAAAACGAGCGGCAAACGATTTCTCATGAGCTGCACGACCTGGTGGGGCAAGACATTTCTGCCCTAAAAATCAGCCTTGATACCCTTTTTGATGATCAGCCGGAAATCCCTCCTGGCACAAGGCAAAGAGTAGCCGAACTCTCCAGGATGTTCGAAAAAACCATTATGACTGTCCGGGATATGGCCTATAACCTGCGCCCTGTGGGGCTGAAACAGGTCGGGCTGATTGAGACACTTCGCCAGCATTGCGAAGAGTTCTCCACCAAGAATCGCATAGAGGTTGATTTCTCTTGCGCCGGCATGGAGAGTTTAGAACTCGACTCTGATACAAGGATTACCCTGTACCGGCTGATTCAGGAAGGACTAAACAATGTGAAAAAACATGCTGATACCGGCCATGTGACCATCAGGTTAGTGGCCTCTTTCCCACACATTCTTCTTCGCATCGAAGACAATGGCAAAGGTTTTGACGTGCAAACTCGAATGGTGGCAGCAGAAAATGAGAGGCGCATGGGGGTTCGAACCATGGAAGAAAGGGTGATGCTGGTTGGCGGTATGATGAAAATCGAATCCCGCCCCGCGCAGGGCACAAAAATTCTCATTGAGGTCCCTTGCAAGAAGAAAAAATGACGGCCAACAAGAAAACCATCTTGATTATTGACGACCATCCCCTTTTCAGGGAAGGCATTAAGTCCCTTATATTACGCGACCGCAGGTTCGAAGTGGTCGGGGAAGCGGGAAACGCACGTCAAGGGCTCAGGATGGCCAGGAAACTCAAGCCGGACCTGGTGCTGATGGATATATCCCTGCCGGATAGAAATGGCATTGAGCTCACCCGAGAGATACGAGGCCTTCTGGCAGAAACACGTATCATGATTGTCAGCATGCACTCCAAAATCAATCACATAACCAATGCATTTCAGGCTGGGGCCACGGGATACGTGGTAAAGGAGTCGGCCGCTGACAGGCTTTTGCAGGGGCTTGAGGCAGTATCAAAAGGCGAGTACTTCCTGGACACTTCCCTCTCACATAAGGTGGTGGAAAAGCTGATGGAACCCTCTGAGAAGGGGGTGAAGATCACAGATGAAAGATATGAAGCCCTGACTCCCCGCGAACAACAGGTCATGCGACTGCTGGCAGAGGGGCTTTCTACAAAAGAGACTGCCAAGAAGCTTTTCATAAGCCCCAAAACCGTCGAGAACCACCGGGCCAATATTATGAACAAGCTTGACCTTCACAGCGCCATGGAACTGGTGCGGTATGCGGCCAGGCTCGGCCTGATCGATGTTGATCTCTGGAAGAGCTAAGCCGGATAAAAAAATGAACATCGAACATCGAACGTCCAACATCGAATGTTGAATGGAAAAACACGCGGCGCAAGCGCCTGGGCTGCGCGGAGGAAACAGAAGAATTAATTAGGATTTTCGTTACGAGTATCAAACCGGCCGTTCGACAGGCTCACGGCCCTGAGCGGAGTCGAAGGGCTGAAAAGAAACAGAAATAGTCGTCGCACGACCTTGAGGCTCTCGACAGGTTGAATGTGCCGACTTCGCCAT
>JADFWI010000144.1 GCA_015222985.1 Pseudomonadota bacterium
ATAGAGCGGGCCTTGAAGATTGAGGTTCCGGAACCGGCGCAAAAGGTAAGGCTCCTTGCCAAGCATGCCGAGACCCTGCAAAGTCATACCCTTCACCTCTTTTTTTTGGTGGCACCCGATTTCCTTAATGTAGATAGTGTCATTCCGCTTATCCAAACGCATCCGCAGGTGGTAGAGACCGCGGCCCGGATCAAGGGATTCGCCAACAGGGCATCTGATCTCTTCGCAGGGAGAACCACGCATCCAATGGTCATAAAGGTCGGCGGCTCGACACAGGTTCCGCGCAAAAGACAGTTAAGAGAATTGGTCAAAGACCTTGATGCAACTATTCCGTACTTGTGGGAAGCTCTTGATCTTTTCAAGAGCTTTACAATGCCTGATTTTGTAAGAGAGACTGAATTTGTCTCGCTCAGGGGCACTGAAGAATATCCGTTCATCGGGGGGAATCTTGTTTCAAGTGATGGTATCTGCAAAAAGGAAGACGAATATCGTGCCATGACTAACGAGTATCTCGTTGATTTCTCTACCTCAAAATTCAGCAGGCTGAGCCGGGAATCTTTTGCTGTCGGGGCCTTGGCAAGGTTTAACAACAACTATGATCTGTTGCACCCCAAGGCCAAAGAGACGGCTGAGGAACTGAATTTAAGATTGGGAGAGCATAATCCCTTCTTTTATAACCTGGCACAACTGGTGGAGTGCTTTCATGTTATGTATGAGTCAAAAGAGATAATCCTGAGGTTGATCGACTCAGATATCTCTGAATTTGCAAGCCACTATAGGGTAAAGAGATGTGAGGGGGTGGGGGCTGTTGAGGCGCCCCGGGGGATACTTTACCATTACTACCGGATAGGTGAAGATGGGAAGATTGAAAAGTCGGATTGCGTGATGCCTACGAGTCAGAACCACGTCAATATTTATTATGACCTCCATAAACTGGTAGAGGAGTTAATAGGACAGGGGAAAGGGGAAGAAGAGATCAGGAATCTTTCTCAGATGCTGGTCAGGGCTTATGACCCGTGTATTTCCTGTTCGGTCCATTGAACTGTTACCTGTCGGGCAGGCACAAGCCTTCCGCGGGCAGGATAACCTTGAACCACAATATGTTGCGCCACTTTTTCTCTTGACACACAACTCAATTACGGCTATAGTCGCCCCGCAAAAAAGCGAGCTCGTATCCACTATCCAACATTACCCACAGTAAAGGAGGGAGTATCCAATGAAAGACACCCGAAATAAAATATTGTTGGCTGTTGATGGGTCCGACCAGGCCCTTGAGGCGGTACGCTATGTCAGCCAAGTTCTACCGCACCAACGAACGAAAGTCGTTCTTTTCCATGTTAAGATCGAAGCTCCTGAATCGTTTTTGGATTTGGGAAAGACAAAAGAGTTTGGGGCCAAGGCGACTGCAGTAAGAGCGTGGATGGCAGGGCGAGAAAGCGTCATGAAAAAATTCCTTGACAAAGCGCAGAAAATCCTTGTCAATGCCGGTTTTTCCAGTAACGCAGTTACGGTTAAGGCCCAATCGAAGAAAAAGGGTATTGCCAGAGATATTCTTCGGGAGTCACTCAAGGACTTTGGCGCTGTTGTGGTGGGGCGCACTGGAACCAGCAAGGTGAAGGACTTCGTAATTGGAAGCGTGGCCAATAAATTGGTCGGAAAGCTGCATCACCTGCCCGTTGTTGTTGTTGAAGGAAGGCCTTCGCCCAAAAAAATCCTGGTGGCTTTTGACGGTTCTGAAGGGGCGCTGATGGCGGTAGATTGCGCTGACTCGCTGTTGGTTGATCCTGACTGCCAAGTAGCGCTCCGCCATATCATCAGACCTCTTGACATTGAAAAGATAGAGCCAGACGAGCTCTTTGCTCTGAAAGACGAAGAAGAATGGCTGGAAACCATGAAGAGAGAAATTGATCCAGCCATGGAAGAAGCCAAAGATCGAATGATCAACGCGGGCTTTACCTCAAGCCGTGTTACCACCAAAATCATTTCCGGCAAAAGGAGCCGGGCCAAGGCGCTTGTAGAGGAAGCCAAGGATGGTGGCTACGGCACCATTGTGATGGGCAGGCGGGGCCTTAGCGCTGTCCAGGAGTTTTTCATGGGCCGTGTCACCACTAAGGTTCTTCATATGGCCGATAACATGGCAGTGTGGATTGTGAGTTGAAGAAGACATCTATCTTCGATTTTTCACAATACTATCACGTCCATATACTCAGTCCGCAAAGCCTTCGCTGAACGCTTTGCCAGCCCTTTACCTATAGGACGCTTGCCGTTCTCCATTTCAGAGATAGGAGCCAGCCTGGCTCCTATCATTTCCCCAAGCTGTTTCTGCGTCAATGTGACAAGGGGGCGGAAGAAAAAGCACTCATGCCGCCCGGCCCTTATGACAACCGTGTTGCCCGACCTTTTTGAGAAGTTACCGTGAAGGCGTATTCATTCCAATGGGCATACGTCGGATTTTGATTATCTTCAACGGTGTTGTATGTTGCAATCAGAGTGGGTCATGCTACTCATAATCTTTTTGTTTGCTGGCATAGCGAATTCTATTTATTTGACCTACCATCATTTACGAACCAATATCTTGCACCCGGCCACCAGAAGTTTCTGTGTCATCAGTGAAACCATAGATTGTGATAGAGTCGCCACCAGTGTAGGTTCAAAGCTGCTGGGCATTCCAGTGGCCACTTTGGGCATGTTTGCACACTTCTTTCTCTTATTCTACATATTGAGTGAGTGCGTCCTGAAATTGGGGATTCAGAATGAGTTGTATTGTTCCATTTATGTGATTTTGTTGATCATGGTGCTATTTTGTGCTTATGAGGCTTTTGTTTCCTTTGTTATTCTTAAAGCGGTTTGTATTATGTGTACAGTGCTATATGTGACTGTGGCATTGATGTTAGTCTCCTGTAAACAAGCCCTGGCAATGAGTCATGGAGAGATCTTTGGCGTTCTCTACGATCTGTTTTTTCCCTCCTTATCCTGGAGCATTTTAAGGAACGGGCTTACTGCTATGATCACAGCGGTGGTACTCTCGGGTATCATTGCTTTTGCATTTGATTATGGCTTTCGAGCTCACTTTAGAAAAAAGCTGGGCAAGCAACAAAATTGA
>JADFWI010000646.1 GCA_015222985.1 Pseudomonadota bacterium
CCACTTCCCTCTCCCATACTCAAGCCTGACAGTATCAAATGCACTTCCGGGGTTAAGCCCCGGGCTTTCACATCTGACTTACCAGGCCGCCTACGTGCCCTTTACGCCCAATGATTCCGAATAACGCTTGCACCCCCCGTATTACCGCGGCTGCTGGCACGGAGTTAGCCGGTGCTTCCTCCAGTGGTACCGTCAGTGTCCCGTGGTATTGGCACGGGACAGGTTCTTCCCACTTGACAGAGCTTTACGACCCGAAGGCCTTCTTCACTCACACGGCGTTGCTGCGTCAGGGTTTCCCCCATTGCGCAAGATTCCTCACTGCTGCCTCCCGTAGGAGTCTGGACCGTGTCTCAGTTCCAGTGTGGCTGATCATCCTCTCAGACCAGCTAGCCATCGTCGCCTTGGTAGGCCATTACCCCACCAACAAGCTAATGGCACGCGGGCTCATCTCCGAACAGTAGCTTACATGTAGAGGCCACCTTTAAACCCGACAACCAAAGTCGCGGGATACCATCCGGTATTAGCCCTGCTTTCGCGGGGTTATCCCAGATTCAGAGGCAGATTGCCCACGCGTTACTCACCCGTTCGCCACTTTACTCTCTCCTGCAAGCAGAAGATTTCTCGTACGACTTGCATGTGTTAGGCACGCCGCCAGCGTTCATTCTGAGCCAGGATCAAACTCTCCAATTGAACTTGTTTTACAATTCTCAGAGAGCCCAACTCATCACAAGCTCACTATTTAGTTTTCAAAGATCAAACTTGACTTTTTAACTAATGTTACAATGCTGATTTAAGCATGTCAAGCCCATTTCTTTTCTTTGTGGTAAAAGACCTTTTAACTATATCGAACTATGACGTTTGTCAACAAGTTTTTTCATTTTTTTAGAATAAAAAGTCACCGGCTCATCTTTCACCCTAACCCTATGATATCGCTTTTTGCCTGCCCTAAGCAATATTTCCCCTTTATTCAAGTCGTTATCAGTAATAATCGTATCCATGGCTTCGATTCGCCTACCATTCATGTAACCGCCACCCTGTTCAATAAGCCGCCTTGCTGACCCTCCTGAACTTGCAAGACCAAGGACATGAAATAACTTAAAGGCCGGGATCCCCTCTCTTAGTTGATCCAAATCCATGAATGAATGCGGAACTGATATATCAATAATAGCATCCAGGCCAACAGGAACAATTTTAGTGGCAGGCTTCGCTTCTAATTCGATGTAATGTGCTGAGCTAGACGGCATAATCTCCTTTGGCACGACACGAGAACCAAACAAACTTGCTGATTCATGATAAGCCTTGGTAGCTTCTTCCTCGCCATGGGCCAATTTTGTTGCTTCAAATGCGAGCACGGCTTTGGCGCTGTTCAAATCGGCCCCAACTATTTTTTCAATCTCCCTGACTTCATCCATCGGCAAAAACGTAAAAAGGGCCATGAATCGTGCAACATCCCGATCATCGGTATTAATCCAGTACTGATAGTATTCATAGGGAGGCGTTCTGTCACGATCAAGCCACACAGATCCTTTAGCTGTTTTCCCCATTTTTGCTCCGCCACTTGTAGTAATCAAAGGAAAAGTCGTGCCAAAGACAGTTTCGTGACGCATCCTGCGGACGAGTCCAATACCTGCCAGAATATTGCCCCATTGGTCACTGCCTCCCATCTGCAGCCTGCACCCATAGCTATTAAAAAGTTCCAGAAAATCATATGCTTGTAAAAGCATGTAATTGAATTCAATAAAGTTGAGCCCCTCTTCAGATTCAAGGCGCATTTTGCAGCTCTCGGTTTTTATCATACGGTTTACACTGAAATGACGTCCGATATCCCTTAGAAAAGAGATGTATTGAAGTGACGTAAGCCACTGTGCATTGTTGAGTAGAACAGCCTGCCCTTTATCAAAATCAAGAAATCTGCTCAGTTGTTTCTTCAGGGCTTCAGCATTTTTATTCACCTGGTCCGGCGTCAACATCTGCCGCATTTCAGTCTTCCCGCTGGGATCTCCCACCAAAGCGGTGCCACCCCCAACCAGCGCGACGGGTCGATGTCCATGTCGTTGCATGTGGGCCAACGCCATTATTGGGACTAGGCTACCAACATGAAAGCTGGAAGCCGTTGGATCAAACCCTATGTAGCAGGTTGTGGGCTCCTCAAGCAGATGATGGATGGCCTCGTCACCGGTAGTTTGTTCAATAAAACCACGCTGTCTTAATACTTCGAAAACGTTCTCCAAAGCTCTACCCTCTCCGTTGCTGCCATGGCGATAAGAAGGTTTATCATTTTGCATATTCGACCGCACGGGTTTCTCGAATCACAGTCACCCTAATCTGGCCCGGGTATGACATGGACTCCTCAATCTTCTTGGCGATGTCTTTGCTAAGCAGAATAGCCTCAGAATCTGAAACCGTTTCACTTTCTACAATAATTCGCAACTCACGCCCAGCTTGAATTGCATAGCATTTACTTACACCTGTGAATGACTTTGCAACCTTTTCCAATTCCTCAAGGCGCTTTACGTACGTTTCCAGTATTTCTCTTCGAGCGCCTGCCCGAGCCCCTGAAAGGGTATCTGCCGCCTGTAAAAGGACTGCTAGAACTGATGTGGGCGGAACATCTTCATGATGAGCGGAGATTGCATGAACTACTTTTGGGGATTCTCCATATTTCTTGGCCAGCTTCGCCCCAATCAAGGCATGAGGCCCTTCCACCTCATGGTCTATAGCCTTTCCGATATCATGCAGCACACCCATCCTCTTTGCCTGTTTTATGTTCAGGCCCAGTTCAGCGGCCATGATACCGCACAAAAATCCCACCTCCAGAGAATGACCCAATACGTTTTGCCCATAGCTGGTCCTGAATTTAAGTTTCCCTATATGCTTAATCAATTCAGGATGAATCCCATGCGCTCCCATGTCAAACACTGCCTGTTCACCCGCTTCTCGTATCTCGACGTCCATCTCTTGAGAGACCTTTTTGACTGTTTCTTCGATTCTTGCAGGATGGATACGCCCATCATCGATCAGTCGCACCAGGGAAAGACGCGCTATCTCTCGTCTCACAGGATTAAACCCTGACAAAATGACAGCCTCTGGGGTATCATCTATGATAAGGTCAATCCCTGTAGCAGCTTCAAGGGCCCTTATGTTACGCCCTTCCCTACCGATGATACGGCCCTTCATCTCATCACTGGGCAGATTTACAACTGACACCGTCCTTTCCGCAACATAATCCCCTGCGTAGCGCTGAACAGCGGTTGCAATAATCTTCCTCGCCTTACGGTCTGCCTGTTCCCGGCTCTCGTTTTCAATGCGCTTGATAAGTTTTGCCGCTTCATAGCGGGCCTCATTCTCCATTGCCTTGATCAAAAGCTCTTTGGCCGCATCTCCTGTCAAACCCGAAATCCTCTCCAATTGCTTTCTTTGTTCCTCAATCAACGCTTGATATTTTTTTTCTTGGCCTTGTAGCCTTCTTTCACTTTCAATATTATGCTGTTCCTTTTTTGATATGGCTACATCGCGGCGCTCCAGTTGCCCTGTCTTCAGATCTATACTCTCTTCCTTTTTCGCAAGGCGTTTTTGTAAGCTTTTAAGCTCAGACCGTATCTCTTTGGTCTCATTTTCAAACTCCACCTTCATTTGGTAGAGTTGATCCTTTACATGAAGCTTACCCTCCTTCTGGATAGTTTCCGACTTTTTTTGAGCATCTTCTGTGATTTTGCAGGCTTCTTCGTCTGCAGCCCTTATTTTACCAGCAGTCAACCTGGTACGCATCCAGAAGGCAAGCAAGAAACCTGCAGCGAAAACGATGATACTGAGAAATATGACTGAGGTGAAATCCATACCGGTATCCCCCTTAATGCCGTGAACACATTGGTCTTCAAGCAAAATTGAAAAACGTTAACGGGCGAGATACCGTTGGAAGCGAGACAGAGTGGAAAGACCCTTAGCGGGTTGAACGTAGGCTGAGGCTATATTGCATATAGAAAGCTTGTAGCTGTCTACACGACTTCCTATCTTATCTTCTATTCTTATCTTCTAACCATACAATAATATAGGGAACTTTAGCAATGATTACGCTTGATACACAAATTTAAAGGAGCCCTTGATCGCGAAGGGCGCAGAATTCTTTTATCTCAGCACATATGTCCAGCTTTCATAACGCTTTATATTATGAAGGGTACCCCCACCACAATGCCGTGTCAGTAGATTCTTTTGAACCTGTATAGTACAGGTGGGTACCTTGTTGCTCCTTTAGGCTTTTCTGTGAGCTACAGAACATGCACACCAAAGCAAGAGAAGGTTCCCATATAATTAAGTGTTGGCTCAAAAAACTTCTGCCGATCACGAGCACGGCAGGGGTCTCGCCCGTTTTGCCCTAAGTGTTGGCGTCAATATTTTCAATCAGAATCTTACAGCGTTGATCCATATCTCTTACAAGGTCTTGGCAGCTACTCCTCACTTCAAAATAGTCATTGGCAATATTCATGGCAGCAAGGATCACCATATCCAGTTTACTGGGGGCCTCGCCAGCCGCCCGTACCTTTTCTACCTCTCCGGCCACATAATTTGTTATCTCTTTGGCCCGCGAAACTTGACCACTTGCCTTGAACGTATAGGCTTGCCCAAATAATTCTATGGTAATTAATTGGTCCACAGATGTTTGAATTTGGTTTCCAGTCTCCAGAGGCGTTGCCCTATAAACCTATTACGGATGACTGTCACTTGGAACCAACAACCTGATCCAGTCTGCTTAGCAGATCATCTATTTTCGACCGTACCATCGATTTTTCTTCTGCATACTCTTGTTCAGCGGCCACCTTTGCCTTAAGAGCTCCTTCAAGGTCGTGAATCTTGGCTTTTAATTCAGATTCTGTTTGCTGTAAATCACGGCATGTCTGAATCAACTCTTCTATCCTATCTTCAAGCTTCTTAAATTGTCCTGGAAAACTGTCTTCCTCCACTACCCCCCCTTAGAACCGTTTAGCATGATTTTTTCAAAATTTTTAAGTTAATATAAACAAGCACTGATAGAAAAGTCAAGAGGATTTTGGTCGCCTCCGTTTATGGCCTGCTGCAAAAACTTTTCAGCTTTGGCCATCTCCTCCCTGGTATTCACGCCAAGGATCTGAATCGTATCATTGATCTCTAAAACAACAGCCGGCTTGCCGTCTCGATACGCCCCTGCTACGACATCGGTTAAGTAGAACTCACCTTGAGCGTTATCGTTCTTTAAGCTTGCCAACGCCTTCTTTAAAAAAACCATGTTGATACAATAGGTTCCGCTGTTGACAATCAGGATTTTCTTCTCTGATTCGCTTGCATCTGATTCTTCCACAATGCGAATTGAGTTCCCGTGTCCGTCAGAAACGATCCTCCCATATCCAAATGGCTCTGTAAGCGTTGTTGCTATGAGGGTCAAACGGCTCGCGCGCGCTCGGTGTTGATCAATCAAACTACGCACCGTGGTTGGCTTTATAAGTGGGGTGTCTCCACAAAGGACAACGACATCCTGAATGCCGGTAGAGACCTCCGGTATTGCACATACTACGGCATGTCCGGTACCAAGCTGCTCCTTCTGAACTGCAAACCGAAGACTCTGGTAAGGCGTAAGTACTTTCCTTACAGCCTCGGCCTCATGGCCTATAACCACCACAACCTCGTCGACAACGGCCAGGGCAGTCTCGACCACATATCGGATCATAGGCACCCCGACTATCTCATGAAGCACCTTGGCTCGGTTCGATTTCATGCGAGTGCCCTTACCAGCGGCCAATATGACAACAGCTACATCTTGCATAATCCAATTCTTACCAATAAAGAAGGGGCAAGTCAATTGACTTGCCCCTTTTATAACCCTTGTATAACTAAATAAATCCGACTAAGCCGCTCTTCTCTCAGAGATCTTCATTCTGGCGATTGCCCGCTGCAAAGCAGCCTCGGCACGCCTTGCATCAATATCTTCTTTTGTCCGGGCTTCAGCTATGCGCTGTTCAGCTCGCTTCATCGCAGCCCTAGCCCTCTCAACGTCTATATCTCTGCGTCGATCGGCAGACTCGGCTAAGACTGTAACCTTATTAGGCAAAACCTCTGCAAATCCACCGCTCACAAACACGGCCCGTTCGCTGCCGCCCTTGTCCTTGTACCTGAGCATCCCTGTTTTCAGGGTCGTCAAGAAAGAGGTATGGCCGATCAGCACGCCAAACTCCCCGTATTCCCCTGGCGCGACAACTATCTGAGCCTCTTCGCTGACCACTGATTTGTCAGGGGTCACAACTTCTAACATGATATTACCTGCCATAACGCCACCTACCCCTTAAATGCTATTCAATAGCCGCCAGTTCTTCTGCCTTCGCCAGAACCTCTTCAATGCCGCCGACCAGATAGAAAGCCTGCTCAGGAACCTCATCATGTTTACCTTCACAGATTTCCTTGAAGCCACGGACTGTATCCTCGACCTTGCAATATTTGCCTGGCTTGCCCGTAAAAGACTCGGCCACATGGAAAGGCTGAGAGAGAAATCGTTGAATCCTGCGAGCCCTGCCGACCGTGAGTTTGTCTTCTTCCGAAAGCTCGTCCATTCCGAGGATTGCAATAATATCTTGAAGGTCTTTGTATTTCTGTAGAATTACCTGCACTGTCCGGGAAGTTGCATAGTGCTCTTCCCCAAGCACAGTCGGATCCAAAATACGGGAGGTAGAATCGAGCGGGTCCACGGCAGGATAAATCCCAAGCTCAACGATCTGTCTGGAGAGAACCACGGTACCGTCAAGGTGGGCAAACGTGGTAGCCGGAGCAGGGTCAGTCAAGTCGTCAGCAGGAACATATACGCACTGCACCGCGGTGATCGAACCCTTTGTTGTAGATGTAATCCGCTCCTGAAGTTCACCAAGGTCAACCGCGAGCGTAGGCTGGTATCCAACAGCGGAGGGCATACGTCCCAAGAGGGCTGAAACCTCGGCACCGGCCTGAGTAAAGCGAAAAATATTGTCGATAAAAATCAGAACGTCTTTACCTTCCTCATCCCTGAAATACTCTGCAGCGGTAAGTGCAGACAAGGCCACCCGTGCACGGGCCCCGGGAGGCTCAGTCATCTGTCCATAGATAAGAGCAGCTCTGGGGAGAACGCCGGAATCTTTCATTTCATGATAGAGATCGTTTCCCTCACGGGTACGCTCACCCACGCCGGCAAACACGGAAATACCACCGTGCTGCATGGCAATGTTGTGGACCATCTCCATCATGATGACGGTCTTGCCCACACCAGCACCACCAAACATGCCCATTTTTCCACCTCTGGGGAAGGGAACGAGCAGGTCCAATACCTTTATACCACTTTCCAGTACGTTAACTGACGTGTCCTGTTCGGTAAATAATGGTGCAGCTCGATGGATCGGGGCCATTTTGTCCGAACTGACCGGTCCCAGCCCGTCCACGGGCCTTCCAACAACATTTAGTACCCGTCCCAAGCCTGCTTCGCCCACAGGCATCAGGATACCGTGGCCGGTATTCTTCACAGGCATTCCTCGGACAAGACCGTCCGTGCTGTCCATGCCAATGGTACGCACCACACGGTCTCCTAGATGCTGGGCCACTTCCACGACCAAGTTATCTTCTTCATCACTGATCCCCGGGTTGGAGATGAGCAGGGCCGTGTAGATCAAGGGAAGCTGCCCTTCGGGAAACTCCACATCGACCACGTTACCGATTACCTGGATAATTATTCCCATGTTCACAACTTTTTCTGCCATCCCTATTTACCTCCCCAATACGTATTAAACATCAATAAACCTATATATCCATTATAAAACTATATATGCATTTACCCTTTCAATGCCTCGGCACCGCCAACGATATCCATGAGATCAGCTGTAATGGCTGCCTGGCGGGCTTTGTTGTAGACCAGGCTGAGCGAGGTGATCATCTCGCCGCAATTGGTCGTTGCATTATCCATGGCTGCCATGCGCGCTGCATGCTCGGAAGTAGAAGTTTCCAGCAAGCCCCTGAATATCTGGACATAGACCTGCTTGGGAAGCATTTCCGCCATGAGCTCCTCTGCCGGGGGTTCGCAGATATGCTCTGCGATGTACTCAGCCTCTTGGGCTTGCTCGGCCTTCTCGACCCCAACAATGGGTACGACCTGACTTAGAGTTGGTACCTGTCTTGACATGGATACAAATTCGCTGAAAATCACACGGGCCTCATCGGTTTCGCCATTCAGAAATGCGTCTATCAGTTCCTGCCCCGCGTTGACTGCAACGTTGAAGCCAAATTTTCCGCCCACGATGCCTATGTGCTCGCTTTGGATATTGTATTTCTTGCGACGAAAGTAATCACGCCCCTTCTTGCCCATACAAATGAGCCGCACGTCAACACCTTGCTCAGCCTTTTCCTTCATAAACTTTTCGGCCTTGATAATCAAACTCGTATTGAAACCCCCGCACAACCCCCGGTCAGACGTCATGAGGAGCAGGTCGATGGTTTTCACTTCCGCCCTCGGTACAAGGAGTGGCGGGGCGTGCTCCTCGTCTGCATCTATACGATCAGACAAGCTCCCCAGAACCTCGGCGAATTTGTTGGCATAAGGCCTGAAGGCTTCCGCCTTTTCCTGGGCACCCCTCAGTTTGGAGGCGGCCACCATATTCATTGCCTTGGTGATCTTTTGCGTTTTCTTTACCCCTACGATTTTGAGCTGTATGTCCTTTAGTGTCGCCATACCCTATCCCCTATACGCAAGTGTGGCAAATTGCCGACTACTTGATCGTGTCTTTGAATTCTTCATCGTATTCAGAGAGCGCCTTTGCCATGGTCTTGTCCGTGTCGTCACTAATGACCTTCTTCTCCGCTATCTCACTGAATATCTGAGGATACTTGCTTTCAATAAACGGATACAGCCCGGCCTCGTACTTACCCAAGACTTCTACAGGATACTTGTCCAGATAACCCTTTGTTCCCGCATAGAGAATCGCCACCTGCTTTTCCAATGTCAGCGGCGCATACTGGGGCTGCTTCAGGATTTCCACAAGACGGGTCCCACGCGTTAACTGCTGCTGAGTCGCCTTATCCAGGTCACTTCCGAACGCGGCAAAGGCCTCAAGTTCACGAAACTGGGCCAAATCGAGACGCAGAGAACCAGCCACCTGTTTCATGGCCTTCACCTGGGCAGCACCGCCCACGCGCGAAACCGAAAGCCCAACATTAATGGCCGGCCGAACACCCGAGAAAAACAGGGCCGGCTCAAGATATATTTGGCCGTCGGTAATAGAAATAACGTTGGTAGGAATATAGGCTGAAACGTCGCCTGCCTGTGTTTCGATAATGGGAAGCCCCGTTAGTGAACCAGCACCAAGTTCGTCGTTTAGCTTGGAAGAGCGTTCCAGTAGACGAGAGTGGTTGAAGAAGATATCTCCGGGATAGGCCTCGCGTCCGGGTGGACGTCTCAGGAGCAAGGAAATCTGCCGATAAGCAGCTGCCTGCTTTGAGAGGTCGTCATAGATGATGAGGGCGTGCTCACCTTTATCACGATAATATTCCCCCATAGCGGTTCCGGAATACGGACCAATATATTGGAGAGTAGCAGGGTCGCTGGCGCAGGCCGCAATGACCGTCGTGTACTCCATGGCCCCGGCCTTTTGCAACGTATCCACAATCAGGGCAACCGTGGACTTTTTCTGGCCACAGGCCACATAGAAGCACTTAACATCCTGACCCTTCTGGTTAATAATGGCGTCAACACCAATAGCAGTCTTTCCGACCTGGCGGTCACCAATGATGAGCTCACGCTGCCCTCGGCCCACAGGAGTCATGGCATCGATCGCCTTAAGGCCCGTATACATGGGTTCGTTAACCGATTGGCGGGCAATAACGCCAGGGGCAAGCATTTCGACCCGGCGATACTCCGTGGCAGCTATAGGCCCCTTGCCGTCCAAGGGATTTCCCAGGGAATCCACCACGCGACCAAGAATCCCATCCCCAACCGGCACCTCGGCAATCTTACCCGTGCGCTTAACAGGATCACCTTCCTGGAGTTCGATATCCTCACCCATAATCGCCACGCCTACATTGTCCTCTTCCAAATTGAGGACGAGACCCATGATCCCATGGGGAAACTCAAGAAGCTCCATGGACATGGCCTTCTCAACGCCATACACCCTGGCAATACCGTCCCCAACCGACAAGATGGTCCCTGTTTCACTCACGTCCACCTTCTTGTCGTAGTCCTGAATCTGGCCCTTGATAATGTCGCTGATTTCTTCGGCTCTAATTTCCATCAGATATTCTCACTCCTTTGCAAAGATTCTTGTAAACTCAAAAGCTGAGTTCGCACGCTGCCGTCTAAGACCAAATCCCCGATCCTGGTCACAGCGCCACCGATCAAGGCCGGGTCCACACTGACGTCCATCCGCACCTCTTTGCCCGTCTTTTCAGATAGCGCGGCCCGGATCCTTGCAATGCTTTCCTCCGGGAGTTCTACGGCTGACACAAGGTCCGCACGGACAATGTTGGCGAGTTCATCGGTCAGTTTCTCATAAAAGGTGTATATGTCATTCAAGTACTGGATCCTCCCCTTGTCAAAGCACAGGAGAAGGAAGGACGTCATGACCTTACTGAGGTTTAAACGCTGCTCCACCACCACCTGCAAAACCTTCTTGCGACTTTCAGCATCATATAATGGATTGGAGATCGCTTGCTCCAGATCCTTATGTTCGTCCAGGAGCTTCACAAAAAAGCCCAGCTCCTCCTTGTACATTTCTGCCTGCCCGTCTTCCCTGCCAATGGTCATCAGGGCCTTGGCATACCGTCTTGCAATCTTGAGACCTATCACTGCGCTACCACCACCTTTGTCAAGTATTCGTCAACTATGCGTTCTTGATCTTCTTCGTTGATATGCTCTTTGATCAGTTGTTCTGCCATGGCCACGGCCTGCCCGGCCATCTCTGCCTTCAACTGTTGCTTGGCCTTGTCAAATTCGTGCTCAATGTTCTTCTTGGCCTGTTCCTGGAGTTTTTCGGCCAATGCCTGAGCCTCTTCAATAATCTTAGCCTTTGCAATCTCACCCTCACGGATATATTCGGCTACGATTTTTTCTACTTCCTTATCAAGTAGACTCAGTTTTTCCTTGTATTCGGCAAGCCGCCTTCCCGCCTCCTGTTTCTGTACTTCCAGGTCATCCAGTTCATCCTTGATGCCTTGTCGCCGGGAACTAAGGCCCTTAGCAATCGGTTTCCTCAAAAGAAAAATAAGTACGCCTGCCAGCACAACAAAGTTCATGGTACGCCACAGCAAATCCATGCCTTTGCCCTTGCCCCCTTCATCGCCATGTCCGCCCTCAGAGGAAGCCCAAACCGCCCCAAAGGCAAAGAGGACCGAGAAAACCACCAATAGGCTCACTACATAGCGTAGCTTCCCCATCCTGACCAACGCATTCATATTACAGCCCTCCCCAATATCTTTTCAACGATCGTCCCGGAAAAAACCTCTATCTCTTTTTCCAGTCCGCGTCGTGCATTCTCGGCGTCTTTGGCAATCTGAGCGCACACTGCTTCCAATTCTGCCTGGGCCTTCCGGTTGATTTCATCGGTAATCTGCTTTTCCTCATCCTGGCCGGCTTGCTTCAAGACCTCTTTCTCTCGAACGCCTTGCTGCCTGGCTTCAGAGATGTTAGCTTGAAAGCTTTTTTCGCTTTCGGAAGCATCCTGTTGAAGGGTTTCAATACCCTCCTTGTAGCCTTGGATCTTTTTCTTTCTTTCGATGAGTATCTGACGGATAGGTTTATAAAGGATTGCGTTCAGGACAAAGATCAGCAAGATAAAGTTTCCCATCTGTACAAACAGTGTCCAATCAGGAATAACAGTCATGTCAAACTCCCAATTTCTAATCTTGTTGGTTAAGAACAATAAGGAATGTGACTACATCCCCACAAAAGTTGCTCGTCTATATCACCAATGCGGGCACATTGTCAAAGGTTTTTTTTTGCGTGTGCATTTATGTCTGCCATTAAGTCAAAGAGTTTCCCTTCCAGTGTGGTTTCCGGTCCCAAAAACGTCTGTATTCCCCTTGTTGATATATTCATAAAGGAATCTTGACGGCTTCGTAAAAAGTCGCCAGGCACCCTTTGTCGTCATTCCCGCGAAGGCGGGAATCCAGTAATATCAAATGGTTCTGGATTCCCGCCTTCGCGGGAATGACGGA
>JADFWI010000145.1 GCA_015222985.1 Pseudomonadota bacterium
GGCTTGCTTGATCTAAATACCGCAAGCAAAGAAGAACTTATGTCTATCAATGGAATCGGTCCTGTTTTTTCAGCGCGAATCATAACTGGACGTCCTTATAGAACCGTCGATGATTTGCTCAAAGTGAAGGGAATTGGCCCAAAAAGACTTAAAAAATTTCGCCCTTATTTTTTAGTCAGGTGAAAGGTAAAGACAAGTGGGACCATTGGTAAATAAATAACTCTTCGAAAGATGTAAATTACTTATATACAAATGGGCGTCCCGCAAGTCATAGATGCTGACGGGGAAAGCCTGGTGGCTTCCCCCGCAGGTCATGAGTAGCAAGGCGAAAAAAAGTATGAAACCAGAAATAAAAGAATGTTTTGGGGAGCAAGGGAGGGATTTTCTCTTTGGAGGGACGCATTCCGGGACGCTGGTGAAAAATTGACGTATTCAAAGCTGAACGAGGAAAAACGCCGGGGTCACCCGTCATCCCTTATTGGTTGAAACGGAGTCGGGCGAAGATAAATGCCTCTCCGTAGAATTTTATTGCAAAACGTCGGTTTTTGGGGCATCATGCCTAACCTTATAATCACTGTTGGGCTGCTCGAATATTGCGGGGCCGAATGCGTATTCCACCCCAGTTCGGCCCACCATCCCATTTCATTCCGGCCAGTGAATCCATTTCATTCCGGTCACCCATTCAAGAAGAAGCCGGCTACCTGTCAGCTGTAAATCGCTACGCAGGATCATGGCGGTGGATGGCATAATGGTGTTGAATGATGCGGGCCGAGCCGTAGGAAAATGGTATTTGGCGCGGGCAGGCCTGCGTGTCTGCCTTGTTGCAATGACGGGCAATCGCGTGACGACGGACAAATACGGGACCAGGGGCAACCACAGAGGGTGTCCATCCATCAGATGGTTCCTCTCAATGGTCAATCAGACGAGGGGTTTCCTTACAAAATGAAAATAGCATATACAGGGCTGAACCTGCCCGAAGGCAAGGTGAAATACAATGACCGGATCTTCAAGGATCTCGCCGTCAAGTTTCAGCCTGCAAAGTCATCACCGTACTACTTCGAGTTCCTGCCGGAAGACTATGAGGCGGCTCATGCCATTGCCATAGCCAGTGACCGCGTTCTGGACCTGCTCATCCTTGATATGGACAAAATCGAGGGCCGACTGTCCAGGGCAAAGGACCCGGCCGAGAAGAGGGTGCTTGGAAAGTGCCTGGCCCAAATTGAAGGTGAGAAGCCGATCTGTGATTTGTATCTGGACGACAGCGAACGGGGCATCGTCAAGGCGCTCGGCCTGTTGAGCTTCAAGCCCACGGTGGTTTTTGAAGACACGTCACCGGATGCTACGGATGTGTGCCGTGCCCTCATGAAGAAAGCGGGGATGATGTTCTTCTACACTGCGGGCAGGCAGGAAGTCCACGCATGGTTCGTTCACAAAGGCGCGGATGCCGTAACGTGTGCCGGCAAAATCCATTCTGATCTAGCCCTGGGGTTTATCAAGGCGGAATTTGTAGACTGCGACGATATGATGACAGCCCACAACATGAACGACGCTCGCTCCAGGGGGTTGACCAAACTCGTGGACCGCAACTACGCCATCCCGGAGAACACCATTCTTGAAATACGCTTCAACGTTTGACATCACAAAAAGAAAAGGGCCAGGTCTCAACGGAGGGATGGGGAAGGAAGCACCATGAGCCGATACCCGCAGACAGAATATTGGTGCGCCCTCTCTGCATTTCCCTTAACGACGCAAACGAGGTTGTCACCACTTGGCCGTTGCACGAGACGGCTTATAGCCGTCCATGAACAGAGGCATTATGCGTTGAAAAAAGGCACTAAATCTGGTAAGTATTGCATATGAACGAAATTTCTCACGATATGAACGAAGAGACAATTGAGGCTAAGGTTAGATGGTTTAGGGCCCTTCCTTTGTCCGAAAGGATGGAAATGCTGTGTACTTTTACTGACTTAGCTTTGGAGCTAAATCCGGGCTTAACGGGAAAAAAGGATGCTCAACCGACTAAAGGACGTATTCAGATCCTTTCAGCAGCATGAGGTAAAGTATGTTGTGATAGGGGGTATAGCTGCTGTTATCCATGGAGTCCCAAGAGCTACCTTTGATTTAGGCATCCTTGTTGAAGCCACCCCGGAAAATATCCAACCTTTGCTTGATGCCCTTTTGGACGCTGGGATAGGCACTGCATCTCTCACCAATGTTGAAGAAATCCTTTCAAACGAAATCACCATATTTAAAGACCGCGTTCGTATCGACGTTCAGACATCCACACCCGGGTTAAGCTTTCAGGATGCGTGGAAACGTCGGAAGACCATGGAATATCATGGCCAGGTATTCTATTTATGCAGATCATGACTCTTACTGCGAGTGTCTTATGATTACTTCTAATATTTACTTAAATATACCAGAAGAACTTCCCAACGAATTGTATGAGAAGATTATCTGTAACAGTTCATTCAAACTTGAGCGAATCATATCAAAGGGCCACTCAACCACAAAGGGTCAGTGGTATGATCAAGGCAAAGACGAGTGGGTCATCCTTCTTAAGGGAAGTGCGGGCATAGCAATTGAAGGGGAAGAAGGAAACGTAGTTTTGAAACCTGGTGATTACATGCATCTGCCAGCGCATCTAAGACATCGCGTCGAATGGACTGACCCCGCAACCGAAACCGTATGGCTGGCCCTTCATTACGAACAAGAGTAGAGTTGAGGGGTCAGTGAGGGGGAGAGAAGGGCATAAGCGCTAAGTTATTTTTGCACCGGATGAACTGAGGAAGGTTTACTGAAAAAAATGAACATCGAACATCGAACGTCCAACATCGAATGTTGAATGGGAAAAGATGAAGAAACAGAAATAGCCGTTGAA
>JADFWI010000647.1 GCA_015222985.1 Pseudomonadota bacterium
ATAGCTCCTTTGTGCACTTACATCATGTGATTGCAATGAGTGGCAAGTTTTCAATAACCTGTGGAGCCGGGCGAATGGGTCTCGGTTGGGAAATGTGTTGGAAAGGCAGGCGATTTTCAAACACTGTTGGTGCCTTTTTGCCTCTCACCGGAAGAATTCAATGCCCTTGGGGAACTCAAAGGCGCCACTGAACTGCGTTTTGTCGATGAGGGCAAAAACGGCCTCACGGTGAAAGCTTCCGTGGAACGGATCTCTCCCGCATTTGATCCGCAAACCCGTAAGATCAGCGTGGATCTCGCAGTCCGCAGAGGACTCCCCCGCATGCGGGGAGGTCTGCGTGCCGAACTCATTCTTGAGCTTCCTGACGCTTCCGGCGCGGTCGTGGTCCCTACTTCAGCTCTCTCAGAGCGTTATGAAGAATTCTGGCTCACGCGGCCAAACAGCGAACAAGTCCGCGTAGTGCTTCTAAATCATGGTCCGCAAAACACCTCCCGTGTGCGTTCACCGGAGGTGAAAGCAGGCGACACATTCAGGCTGAGACCGGAGCAGTAAACCATGAAGCCGTTTTTTCGCTACGTACTCAGGCAGAGCGTTCTGGTCAATCTGCTCTTCGTGCTTTGCATGGCCGTGGGGCTCTTTTCTCTATTTGACCTGCCCGTGGAGCGCTATCCCAACGTGCATATGGGCAAGGTTCAGATCACCACTATCTTTCCCGGCGCCTCGCCAGAAGAGGTCGAATCCCTGGTCACCCGTGAGATCGAAGAAGCCCTGGACGATCTGGAGTCCGTGGAGTTTATTCAATCCACCTCCTATCGCGAGCGATCGGTCGTCATGGTCAAGTTCATTGACGATACGGACTATGAAAGGCTCTACGACGAATTGCGCCTCAAGGTCCTTGGCATTATGAATGAGTTGCCGGACGGGGTGGATCCGCCCGGCTTTACCGAGATTGAAGTCAATCACTGGCTCCCTGCTGTGGCAGTCAACCTGGTTGGACATCGCTCTAATCGGGCGCTTTCCTTGATGGCCGAGGAGATGAAACTCCAGCTCCGCCGGATTGCCGGCGTAAAAGAGGTGGAACTCAGCGGAGAATATGCCCGGGAGTTCCATGTGAATCTAAACCCACGGCTTTTTGACAAATATGGTGTCACGTTTGACGAGGTGGCCACAGCGCTCAGGGAGTCGAACATCTCGGTGCCAGCCGGCGACTACACCAATGAAGCAGGCGAATTCGTCATCGTCGTAGACGAGCGCTACCGCTCGCGGGAGCAGATCGCCAATACTATTGTCCGCACGGACAGTGACGGCTCATTTGTCAAGTTAAGCGACATCATGCACGACGCCCACATGTCCTTCCGCGACCCGTACGTCATCACCTCGGTAAACGGAAAAGACTGCGTTACGTTAAAGGTGGTCAAGACCAGTGACGGCAACGTTCTGGACATCGTTCCGGCCGTTGAAAGTGTGGTCGAACAGTTTAAGCCGATGCTTGCAAAGGAACACGTGGACGTGGTCCTGACACAGGACCAGCGGGTTCACATCGACGATTCCATTTCCACACTCGGAATGAACCTGCTCGTGGGAGTTTCTTTGGTGAGTGTGCTCATTTTTTTCTTTATGGGCCTGCGAAACGCAGTGCTTACGATCATTGGCATCCCCTTCGCCTTTCTCGTGACCATGATCATTATGTGGCTTACCAAAAACTCCTTAAACGAAATTACCCTCTTCTCATTTGTGCTGGTGAGCGGCATTGTGGTGGACGATGCCATTGTAGTGGTTGAAAACATCTACCGGCATCTCCAGGAAGGCGAAGTGCTCAGGGAGGCAGTGGTCAACGGCACGTCTGAGGTTGCAGCCCCGGTCATAGCCGCAACATCTACGACCATCGCTGCCTTCCTGCCCATGCTGATTATGTCGGGCTCCACAGGAGAATTTTTTTCCCAGATCCCGGTAGCCATTTCCGCGGCCATTGCCGCATCGCTCTTTGAATGCCTGGTTATCCTCCCGTCACACTTCACGGATTGGCCCGGACGGCAATCTGCAGAGAGAGAAGCCAGGCAAAAGCACCCGGCCGAAAAGGAACGGTGGATGATGGCCATGGTGCGCAAAGGCACCAACAGGATTGTCGGGCTCACCCTGCGCTACCGCTTCACAAGCCTTGGCGCGGTATTGCTTGCCTTTGTCCTTTCCCTGATTGTCATGGGTGTGTCTGTGTCCGGGAAGATGCTCCTTATCAAGATCAAGTTCTTCCCTGACGAATACACCAATTATTACATTGAATTGGAAGGTCCGGTGGGAACACCCATCGAGGTCTCCAGCCGGAAACTCAAAGAGGTTACCGAATTCATCTTACCGGGCAGACCCGGCCAGCTTAAATCCGCAACAGCCATGGCCGGATTTTATGTGAACGAGGACTATCAGGCCGTTTTCGGAGGCAATCTGGGCCACCTCAACGTCGAAATGCCCGCAAAAGGAGAGGAGAACTTTCCTGACAACCATGGAAACGATCCCATCGTCCACCTCGACTTCATGCGAAGACAACTCGCCCGCTTCGAAACAGACGGTTGGACTATCCGCGTACGAGCCGAAAAGGGCGGTCCGCCGGCGGGCAAGGACATCAATGTCCGTGTCGTAGGCCCGAATTCCGATATGGTTAAGGGGCTGGCAAGAGACATGTGCAGCTTTCTGGCAAATAACGAAAAAATCGCCCCTTTCCTGATTGATTTGAGCGATAACCGGGGCCGACCGAACCGTGTTTTTCAATTTCGTGTCGATAAAGAGCGGGCCGCCGAATTCGGCCTTACGCCGCTTGCGGTGTCGCGGCTTGCAGGCTCGGTGCTGGACGGCCGTTTTGTAGGCCGGTTCCGTGCTTTTGACGAGGACGTGGACCTCAAACTGAGGATTGACAAAGCCTATCTCGATTCTCCGGAAGCAGCCCTGTCCGTTCCTCTGGTCCAACACCCGTCCGGACCCGTGCGGCTCGGTGATTTGACCCGAAATGAATCCTACATGGAACCGAACAAGCTTGACCGGTTCCAGAACCACCGGGCGATTACACTTACGGCCAATATCAAACCGGGTTCACCCACGTCCACCCCGGCTGTGGTAAATATGATCCGCTCGTACTACGAAGAGATCAAACAGAAATATCCTGGCGCGGAAATCAACTTCTCAGGCGAGTTCGAATCCACCCGGCGTTCCTACACTTCCCTTGCCTACGCCTTCTTTGTCGCCTTGCTCGTTATGTACCTGATCCTTGCCACCCAGTTCCGATCGTACCTTCAACCGCTGATTATCTTGTCAGCCGTTGTTTTTTCCGTCATTGGCGTGGTTTTCGGCAAATTCATCACACAGGGCCTTTTTACCGTAAACAGCTTCATCGCTGTCGTGGGCGTGACCGGTGTAGTGGTCAACGACTCCCTGGTGCTCGTCGACTTCATTAACAAACGATATCACAGCGGCATGCCACGCCGCCAAGCTATCATCGAGGGCATACGCGTCAGGCTGCGTCCCATCCTGCTCACTACTCTGACCACTACCCTGGGTCTGGCGCCCATGGCCCTGGGCATCCCGAGATACTCCATCGTCTGGGGCACCATGGCCTCTACCTTTGTTACGGGTCTTTGCACCGCCACGTTTCTGACACTCTTTATCGTCCCGATTGAATGGGATTTGCTTATGGGGCTGAAGCTCCGCATTGAAAGCCGACGACAAAGGCGGGTTTCCGGAAAATAGTCTGCGGGGTCCGATAGAGATGCTTAACAGAAGACGGTCCCGAATCGTAAGGGGAAGACCGGGGATTATGTAATACCCATGATGAGTTTCATGCCTTCGTGAACTTCGGCTATCCTGTCTTTTGTCAGACTGCCGATCTTTTCTTTGAGACTACTCTTGTCGACTGTTTTGATCTGGGTGACATTAACCACGGATTTCTTAGGTAAACCAGCTTCTCCCTTTCGTAAAACGACATTGCCCGGCAATTCTCCAAATTTCAAGGTCGAAGTGATTGCAAGAACAATGACCGTATTCAGTTTGCTATCATTTAGAGGATCATTTTGAACCACAAACCATGGGCGTCTGCCCAGCGGTTCGGAGCCTTTTCCAGGTGAAAAATCTACCCAATATA
>JADFWI010000146.1 GCA_015222985.1 Pseudomonadota bacterium
GAGAAGGCGATGTTGACCACATACGTTAAATTGATCGGATTAATAGCCGCGCTGTCAATTTTTTCAGGCTGCGGAACGTTCTCTCAAAGGGAAACCATGTTGAATAGAAATTGGGGAACGTCTCTTGAAACAGCAAAGCAGAGCCAGATGTTGAACCCTGAAGCTGGAAAAAACCTGGACCCTGTTGTTGGGTTGGATGGGCAGGCGGCCATGGTAAGTATGGAGAAATACAGGAAATGTGCTAAAGAAATCAAACCAGTGAGTAGGTAAAAACACATTCGACCATATTGAGATTAAATCTTTTTTGATGTTTGACATTGCCGAGGTGTAACCTCTCAATAAGTCTGGGTGATGTACAGGGTGGTTTTCTAAGACACAAGGTGAATGATATGAAAAGTCAGAAAGGGAACTCGGCAATAGAGTTTGCCATCGTATTACCACTTCTGGTTTTGCTCCTTTTCGGGATTATAGAATTCAGCATCGTCTATTACGACCAAGCGGTGATTACCAATGCCAGCCGGGAAGGAGCCAGGGCTGGAATCGTCTACTTCTTCGACGTGGACGCCGAAGAACAGGATAGAAAGTTATATGCATTGGCTAATGCTGAACATGCTGCGCGTAGATACTGCGGCAATGATACAACATCTCGCCTGATAACATTTGGGACAGCCGCAGTCACTGTCAATGCAACCTTAGAAGGAGATGGTGACTCCGGCGATAACCTTACGGTCGCAGTAAGGTACCATTATGATTTTCTGGTTATTCCCAATTTCGCCACTGGTCTTGACGAAGAAGGAATCGACCTGGAAGCTCGAACGCTGATGAGGCTGGAATAAACCAAAAGGGAAGATAGGCAAAATGAAAAAATTTCTCATTCAGTCATTGTCAAGAGATCAACGAGGCGTGACAGCCATCATGGTCGCCATCTGCCTTTTTGTACTTATAGGTTTCGGTGCCCTGGCCGTTGATATAGGCCATCTCTGTGTGGCGCACAATGAGCTTCAAAATGCGGCCGATGCAGGTGCACTCAGAGGCGCGCGAGTCTTATATGATGAAAACGACACGGCCATAAATGAGGGCGCAAACAAGGAAGCCCATGATGCGGCTGAGAAAAACATGAGTGAACAGAATCCGGTTGAGGTCAACTGGACTGGTGGAAACGAAGGAGACGCACAGAGGGGTCACTGGAGTTTTGCCACCAGGACTTTTACCCCCAACGATTCTACTGCACTAACGGATCTCTGGAATGTCTCTGAAGCCGAACTGGACGCCGATACAGATTTCATAAATGCCGTCAGAGTTACGGCCAGAAGACAGGACATGCCTATAGCGTCTTTTCTCGCCAGGATCTTCGGCCATGAGAGCTTTGAAGGTAATGACACAGCAACGGCATACATCGGGTTTGCCGGCACCCTGCTCCCGGGAGAAGTGGATCAACCCATCGCTATCTGTCAGGACAGTCTCGAGAATGATGATGGTGAATACACTTGCAATGTCGGGCGAAGGATCAACAGCGGGACCGATGATGCAACTAACGAGACCGGGGGATGGACCGACTTCAATCAGGATGACCCCTGTCTCGGTGGCACAGATGCCAATACGTTGAAAAGTCTCGTTTGCAATGATGATGGAAACCCGGAGATAATTGAATTTGGCAAGTTTATGGCAACAAACGGAGGCAATATTGTGAGCGTCTTTGCCCTCCTGGTTGACTGCTGGGCGGATAACACATCAAAGATACGACTATGGCCGCTTACCTTGCCGGTGATAGACTGCGGCGATCAAAACAATGTGGGGGTCTGCCAGGAGCTTGTGGGCGCGGTTGAAGTCAATGTAGTCTGGATAACCAAGGCAGGGACAGACCCTCTCTATAAAGAGGCACCAAGGCAAATGCAAGGCATGGGAGATATACTAGATTGGCCTATGGGTGGGGGGCCATGTGCTAACAGTACTACAGCTGAAAGAAAAGCTTGCTGGGATGATTTTGTCTCACATTTCAACCTGGAAAATGCTGACGGGACCCCGGCTCCGTATGCTCCAGCATCCATATATTTCCTGCCGGA
>JADFWI010000147.1 GCA_015222985.1 Pseudomonadota bacterium
GACCCCTGTTTTTTGCCACCCTGACCGGTATGCTTCGGTGATGTGTGTGGATGCCCGTTCAATTGAAGTTCTCCTTGATTATTAGTCATCAGTCAGTATTCATTTCAGTTCAGGCTGAAAGAGTCATTGGCTCTGCCATAGTTGGTTGAATGGAAATGCCTAAAGTGCCAAAAATGCCTAAAGTTAAGGACAGAGCGTGTAACCGCAATTTTAGGCATTTTACTCCGCCGGAGGCGGATTAGGCATTCTAGGCATTTTTTTCTCAAGCATTCATTAGCTTGCGAACGCCCGGCCCCCTGGCATCATGTCATTGACTAATGACCCGCTAATTTCCTTGCCGCCTCTTTTGCAAAATACGTAACAATCATGTCTGCACCGGCCCGTTTTATGGCAACAAGGCATTCCATCATGATGCTTTCCCCGTCGATCCACCCCAACTTCTCAGCAGCCTTTATCATAGCAAACTCGCCACTCACCTGGTACGCTGCCAACGGCAAATCGACTTCTTCTCGCACTCTGAAGATGATGTCCAGATACGGCATGGCAGGCTTTACCATGACAATATCTGCGCCCTCTTCCACATCCATACTTACTTCACGAATGGCCTCCAGGCTGTTGGCCGGGTCCATCTGGTAGGTCCGCCGGTCTCCAAACTGCGGGGCCGATTCAGCGGCCTCGCGGAAGGGGTTATAGAAGGCCGAACAATACTTGGCCGCATAGGACATTATGGGGGTGCTCTGGAAACCGTTTTCATCCAGGGCATCACGTATTTCCGCAACACGACCATCCATCATATCCGAGGGAGCTACCATGTCAGCGCCGGCCCGTGCATGCGACAGGGCTGTGCGGGCCAACAGGTCCAAAGTGGCATCATTGACTATGATCCCGTCTTCCACCATACCGCAGTGCCCGTGGTCCGTATACTCACAAAGGCAGACATCAGTGATAACGACCAGATCCGGCGCCTTGTTCTTTATTGCCTTGACGGTTTTTTGAACAATTCCATCCTTGGCATAGGCCCCAGTGCCCAGCGCGTCCTTTTTGTCAGGAATGCCAAAGAGCATCACAGCCGGAATGCCCAGGTCGTGAGCGGTCTTGGCCTCTTTTACCACATATTCTCTAGAGAGTTGATAGTGTCCCGGCATAGGCTCTATGGGCTTCTTCACGCCCTTGCCTTCCACAGCAAAAAGAGGAAGGATCAGGTCGTCAACACAAACCCGGGTCTCCCTTATCATACGCCTGAAATTCTCATTTTGCCGAAGCCGTCTTGGTCTGTAGTCTGGAAAAAGCATGGTTTACCTCTATTCTGGATAATCTCCAAAACGCTCCTCGGAAAAAATTCCCTTCACTGAAGCATTCAGAAATTTTTCAGGGTTTTGCAAGGCCTCCTTGGTCAGAACAAAATCCTTCCTGCCCGTCCTGTCACGGATCAGTTTAAGACCGTATTCAAAATCACCTGTCAGCTTCTTGTAGAAATCCCCAAGGGCTGTCTGAGAACCGTTCATCCGGAGGATCAAGGCATCTGTGGCATCTTCGTGGAGGGTGACATGCAGGTCATGGGTCCTGCAAAAGTATGCCTCCAATTCCTTTATCTGGTCATAATAGCCTCTGATCTTCTTCATGACCCCATTAACGTCGCACATGTTTGAAGCATAGATCTCGGCAATCACGTTAATGCGAGACCGGGTCATGATCATATCATACCTGTTGGTCAGAATGGACTGGTTCTCTTTCACGTAACTCCTTATTGATTCCTTTTCGTATTCAAAAAGCTCTGTGTAGGTCCTATCCCGCTTGGCCGTGTCCGCCTCTGAGACTATTTCGCGGAAAGCGCCTTCAGGGTCTTTCACTACCTCTTCTGTAACGCAAAGCTTCTTGATGTCCGTGGAAGGAAGTCCCTTTTCCAGCTTGAGCAGCGTTTTCTCAATCACGCTGACCAAGGCGCGAGCACCGGTGCCCTGGCTGTAAGCAAGGCCGGCCATGGTTCTCAGGGCGCGGTCATCAAACTTGACTTCAATACCGTAAGCCTTGAAGTCTAGCTTTTTGCTCAGAACAACCGGATTATTCGGGTTTTTCAAGATGGCAAAGAGGTCATCTTCGCTCAGTTTCTCAAATACGGAAATGACCGGGAGACGTCCAATAAACTCAGTCTCAAAACCGAACTTGATAAGATCCTCTGGTTTGACATGTTTCAAGTAATCGAGCGACTCTGACTTGCTCTTGAGAGAAGCGCCAAAACCGATGCCTTGATTTTCCATCCGCTTCCTTATTATGTCACCAAGTTCATTAAAGGCGCCGCTCATGATGAATAGGATATTTCTTGTATTCACCACACGTTTTTTCCGTTTGCCGGTTTTGCGATAGCGTTCGATCTCCTCAAGCATGGATATTGGATCATGGGCCACCTTGAGGTCTACCTCTGTTTCTTCCATTGGTTTGAGCAGAGCGCGCTGGACCCCGGTGCGAGACACATCCGGCCCGATGAGATTGCTGCTGGAGGCGATCTTGTCGATTTCATCGATATAGACAATGCCGTACTGGGCCAGTTCGATGTCGTCATCGGCTTCGCGCACAAGGTCCCGCAACAGGTCTTCCACGTCGCCTCCAACATAACCGGTTTCACTGAATTTCGTGGCATCCCCTTTGACAAAGGGCACACCGATCTTTTGCGCGATCAATTTAACCATGTAGGTTTTGCCCACGCCTGTCGGTCCTACCATTAGAATATTGTTCTTGATGTTGCCCAGCAAGGGTTGAACGTCATTGTTGGATGATTCTGCGTACTTGATACGATTGAAATGGGTGCAAATTTTAGTGGCCAAAATAGCTTTGGCCTCAACCTGCTGAACCACATACTGGTCAAGGTAAGCTGCGAGTTCTTCGGGCTTTAAGGAGAAATCGATCTTTGTTTTCTTTTTGGCGGGCTCTTCTTCTTTGCCCAAAGAGGTCTCACTGGGAATTACCATTGGTGAGATGAGTTTTACGCGGCCCCCGAATTTTTCCGACAGAAATTCGCTAATCTCTTTCTCAACATCTCTGGGATCCGGCATTTTTTCGTCTTTTTCAGTCATGATCTCCTGCTTTCACAATGTTTACCCCCCTGAACATAATCACCTCAAAGAAAAATTCAAGAAAAATGCCAATTCTGCGATCTCATTTCAACGTTGACAATAAGCAACAAAATGCTATTGTCGGACACCCTTCTGAGGGCGATTAGCTCAGCGGATAGAGCACAAGCCTCCGGAGCTTGGTGTCGCCGGTTCGATTCCGGCATCGCCCTCCAATTCGAGCAGACTGCAAACCAGACCCGCAGCTTCCTTTTTTGTCTCGATCTCCCCGTTGAGTCGCGCATCTTCCACCGTCTGAAGCAACCTTCCAATAAGCTCAGACGGTTTCAGATTGAAATACTCCATCAATTCGTGGCCATTTAAGAGCCTCGGCGCTGCAATCCTGGGCCTCAGGCCGGAAAAATACATTGAGAGCACTCCTGCCGAGAACTTGATAAAGTCGCTGAGGAATTCACTCCCTAATCCCGCTTTGGCACGCTGATCCGCAACGCTGTGGATCAAGAGCCCGATGATGTCATCCCTGTATTTTCCGGCAAAGCGAATTATCCCCCTCGATGTGAGGCTATCCCGCTGCTGGGCATCAAAGAGAAAAAGGGGCTGAAGGTGCTTTTGGACGATAAGTGTTATGTATGACCGGTTTTTGCCGGACATCCTGAGCCTTGCGCAGATATCTTGGACAATATCCGCTCCCTTGTCCTCATGACCGAGAAATCGGACCTTTCCCGTGGAATCAACGCTGCGCGTTGCCGGCTTACCCAGATCATGAAACAAGGCCGCCAGCTTCAGAAGAATCCGGCGGTCGTGCGCCCGGAGATAACTCGAGATCGACCTGGCATATTCGGGCCACAACACAGCATGGTTGATCAGGACAGTCTCCATTTCATCGTAGGTCGCCATGGTATGCTCAAAGACATCCCGTGCGTGGATCTCATTCTGGCGGCAGTCACGACACGGTTCAAGCTCAGGGATGAGATCGGTCAGAAGTCCACTGTCAGACATCTGCTTGAGGTGATGAAAGGACCTTTTGACCTCCATCATCTTGAAAAGCTCTGTGCCTATACGCTCTCCGGCCGATTGTCTAATGAGCGCGCTTTTCTTGCTGATGACTGCCAGGGTCTCCGGCGCAATATCAAAACCCAGAGCAGCGGCAAAGCGAAATGCCCTGAGCATCCTCAACGGATCAGCTACTACGGCGTCTTTTGAAATGAGTCGAATGGTCCTGGACTTTATGTCATCCATGGCCTTGACAGGATCGATAAGTCTTTTGGTACGAAGATCATAGCCAAGGCCGTTGACCGTAAAGTCCCGCCTTTTCAGATCCTCTTCGATACAGTCACCCTGCATGGGAGAAAAATCGAGAATCTCGTCTCCTGAAACCACTCTACAGATGGCTTCGCTGTTCTTGCCGAGCTCGATCAATCGCCCGCCAAGTCCTTTGGCCACCTTTTCTGCAAAGGTCCTGACATTGCCGGGCACGACAAAGTCGTGGTCGCAGGAAGGACGATTGAGCACGCTGTCGCGAACCGAACCGCCTACCAGGTAAACAGGGCCAATACGAGAAAAATCGTGGAAACGGTGTGCTATCTTCATCTGTGTTTGCGTCTCGACCTTCTACTATCCTTCTTCCAGGAAATCTCCTTCTTGACACCTTTTCTTTTTAGCTTTTGCTGATGCAGCTCCCGGGATCGCTCCATATCCAGGATGAAGCTTCCAGCCGGCTTTTCAGACGCAAAAAGAGACTCCTTTTTCGGTTTTGAGGCATCTCTCTTCTCCTTTGGAAGAGGCGGGCCTGAAAAATAGCCCACTGGAATACGGTCCACCAGATAAATCAGTTCTCCCTGCCCGGAGAATATCACGCCGGCATCATAGGCCCTTCTTGCTTGCACGGTGAGCAACACGGGCTTCTGGTCACGCCGTCTTCCCATGCGCAGGGCCAATTCTTCAGTAGTTGCCAAAAAGACACGGCGTTGTCCCATGGGCATGATTCCTTTCTCACAGACCACCGGATATGCCCTCTGGCGCACACAGTGATAAAGGAGTTTCGGCGGCACTGCTCCTGAGACTGGGTTTACGGTTTCATCCGGACTCGCCACTTTGATGCGTTCATCTTGAAAAATAAAGGAATTCTCGCGAAAGGTAATAAGGACTTCATGGATGTGGGACTTGCGCACATATCCCCATCCCGGTTCTTCAGAGATGGCCTTGATGAGATCCTTGAGACGAAAAAACCCATCCTCGTCAGGGACCAAACCGAATTCCTCCGGGTGTCGCCCGAGAACATAGGTCATCAGTTTTTTGAGCTGTTTAGGATCCTTTCGTCTTCCCATGGGGCTAAGGGCTCAAGTCAAATTTCTGACGAGATTAAGATCTCCGGAATAAAACCTGTGAGACCTCCCATGACTATCCTCGACGATTAAGACCCCGGCGTCATCAACATCGATCACTTTCCCGCAATATTGCTTCCCGATCACGTCAACAATAACCCTCTGTCCTATAATTTCCGTAAGCTCTTTCCACCTCTTAATGATCGGCTTAAACCCACTTTTCCTTAACATTTCATAATGTGTCTCATAACATTTCAAAAAGGCTCTGATAATATCGACTTCCCGAAACGGTTCACCCGATTCAATCAATATGGAAGTGGCCTTTCCCTTCAGCTCTTGAGGAAATCCCTCGGGCGGAGTATTGACATTCATTCCGACACCCACGACGACATAGGCTATTGAATCCATTTTCGTGCTGATCTCAGTAAGAATCCCTGCTATCTTTTTTCCGTTTACGAGAATATCGTTCGGCCACTTTATCCTTGCAGGCAGTTGCGTGAGTGAAAGCAGTGTCTCAGCCACGGCAACCGCTGTCATAAGGGTTATACTGGGCGCCTGGTTCGCAGGCATGGCAGGCCTTAAGATCAAAGAAGCATAGATTCCATCGCCTGCCGGTGAAAACCAGCTTCGTCCCTTCCTGCCCCTGCCTGAAGTCTGCTTTTCAGCCACGACCAGTGTTCCCTCCGGGGCGAAGCCTTCAGCCAGTTCTTTAGCTCTTAGATTGGTTGAATCTGTCTGTTTGAAATAGACTACGTCTTGCTTTCCGAACACTCTGGTATGGAGACCTTCCCGGATTTCGTTCGCCAGCAAAAGGCCGGTGAAGTTTCGTTCCCCGATGCCCGATCCCGGATGCCCGAGGGAAGGCGTTTCTTCTTGCGTTGAGTTGAATTGCATAAGGCATCTAGCGCAGCTCTGCCTCAAACCCGCGAGTTACTCACAATCTTTGCAAATATCGCATCTTGTCAAGATCCCGTTTGAAGGAATCATCGCTTGAGAGTTTCTCCAGGGCCTCATCGATCATCGAAACCATACCGGCTTTATCATCCGGCAGATTTCCATTGATGGGGACATAATTGGAGACATGATCTGAAAGATATTGAGAGGTAACTTCAAGATCTTTGATGAGGGCCCTCTGCTCCCTTAAAATCGTCTCCGGACCCGGCATTTGAAAGCTACCTTCCATCCACCATTGATATACCGGGGTGCCGGGCTGAGGCGTGAGGGTTCTCACACGGATAAAACCAGGATCTATCCGGTTGAGCACCTTGGCTGTGTCGCAAGCATGCTCAGGCCAATTTGCCTCACCCCCGATTCCCAGCAGCACATAGACGGAGACCTCAAATTGGACGTCTTTTGCCTTGGCGCAAGCGCTGATCATGGTCTCAGGGGACGCGCCTTTTTCAATCCGCTTGAGCAACCGAGCGCTTCCGGTCTCAAGACCAACGTGAAGTCGCGTTAACCCTGCTTCTCTTATCCTTTCCAGGCTCTTAAGGGATCGGCGCCTGAGGGTTTGCGCGCGCGCATAGCTTGTAACCCTGGCAAGGGATGGAAAAGCGCCATGAAGATGACCAAGGATTTCACACAACGCCTCCGTGTTGACGACCAGGCTATCCGAATCCCCTATAAAGACAGTTTCTACGTTTCCGCCGGTAAATGCCCTGGCCGTATCAATATCTCTCTTAACCTCTTCGACCGGACGTTTCTCAAATTTGACATCCTTGTACATGGGGCAGAAAGCACACCGGTTCCACGGACACCCTCGGGTAACCCTCAACAGCAGGCTGTCCGCCTCACTCGGCGGCCTGTAAGGCGGAAAATCATAAGTCTCTTCAGCCTCGGCAAGGCGCCTTCCGAAACGAAAGTTGGACATAATCTTTATATAAATAGCCTAATCGTTTAAAAATGACAATAGAATCTCGCCAGGAAGAGTCAGAAGCCCTATATGTTGTAGCTGCAGGTCCAGGACATACATTTTGTAGTATTTTTGCCTTTACAAACCTATATCACTTTGTTAATGTCCGTCGGATTGTTATACATGGCTAGAATGTGAATAGCTGTCTAGAGGTGTTTTGCCATGAAGATCAAACAGTTAGATATTGTCGGGTTTAAGTCTTTTCAGGACAAAACAACCATGCAGTTTCCTCAAGGCATTTGTGCCGTAGTAGGCCCCAACGGATGTGGGAAAAGCAACATCGTTGACGCGCTGCGTTGGGTTATGGGGGAACAGAGTGTCAAGCAACTCCGCGGCAAGTCCATGGAAGACATCATCTTTTCGGGCAGCGAGAATAAGGGCGCCTTGAATCTGGCCGAGGTAGATCTGACACTCATTAATGACAACGGCAACACACCTGAAGAATATCGAGACTTTTCCGAGATCATGATAAGCCGACGCCTGTTCCGTTCGGGTGAAAGCGGTTACTTCATCAATAAGCGGCCGTGCAGGCTTAAAGACGTCCAAAACCTGTTGATGGGAACCGGTGTCGGGTCAAGGACCTATGCCATCATCGAACAGGGAAAGATTGGAACACTCCTTGATGCCGGCCCTGAAGAACGACGGTTCTTCATCGAAGAAGCAGCAGGCACCACCAGATATAAGAGCCGAAAACACGAGGCCCTTCTAAAAATTCACCGAACCCAGCAGAATCTGTTGCGCATCAGTGATGTTATCTCCGAAGTTAAACGCCAGATAAGCAGTCTCAAGCGCCAGGCCAGGAAAGCTGAGCGCTACAAGACCTATCAAAAGCAGATTGAAGAGCTGGAAATAAAGCTGGCAAGCTATGAATACAAGGCTATCTCGGCCGAACTGGACGAAACCGCGGGCTTGCTGGAATCCTTGCAAGACGCGGACTTCAAGCACGAATCCGAGCTGGCAAAGCTCGACGCCGCCATTGAACAGATCAAAGAGGAACGAGCAGCCAAGCACCAGCGTATCTCAGAAGACAAGGCCCGAAGGTATGACCTGCAGCGCTCGCTCGACAAACTGGAGGCGGACATTGATTATAGTGCCAGAGACCTGGAACGTTTGATTGCTGAAGGTGATCATGTCAAGGCCGAGCTAAAAGAAATTGAGGGGAAAAAAAGGGAAATCGCTGGAGAATGCCGGAACCTGGAGGAACGAAAGTCCGCCATCCGAGAACACATGCGCAATATTGAGGATACGGTAACACAAGAAGTGGCTGTCGAGGGGGCACTCAGAAAGCGGATTGAGCAGTCGAATCAACGCCTTGAGGCCAAGAAAACAAAGCTGGTGAACCTGGCAAGCCGCAAGGCGACTTATCAAAACACCCTGGAGAATGCCTCCCGAGACAGGGCAAACCTCTCAAGACGGCTTGATCAACTCAAGACGGAAAAAATCGAAACCGAAAACGAAGTCATCGGGTTTGGCAAAAAGATGGCTGCAGCCGAAGACAGACACCATGCCTTAAAAGGGAGCCTAAACGAAATAACGGCGGTTCTTGAATCGTTGGAGAAACAACTCCGGGAAAACCGTGAAGCCCTCAGTCAGCAAGTCCGTGCGACCCAAGCTGCGGAACTTGAACGGCAAAAGATACGATCCCAATACGGGGCGCTCAAAAAGATGGATGAAAACTATGAGTGGTTCAGGAAAGGCGTTCAGGTTGTCATGAGGCAATGGAAATCCCGAAACCTTGAGGAAGCAGGCATCTGTGGTCTTGTGGCTGACGTTATCGAACCCGAACCCTCCTATGAAGATGCTGTGGAAGCAGCTCTAGGTGAAACCCTACAATACGTCATTGTCAAAGACCATCAGGGGGCCGTGACAGCCATCGAGTCTCTCCGGACCCTCTCGGGAGGCCGAGGTGGTTTCATTCCAATGAAGACGGTCAGGCCCTTGACTGGCGCAAGTTCCAGCTCCGATTCCCAGACTCACGATCTCCTTATCAAATACGTGAAAATCCAGGGAGGCTACGAACACCTGGTTCAAGCCCTTCTTGGTCATGTCATGGTTGCTGAACACCTTGGAGCGGCCTTGCAATTGTGGAACCAAAACGGGTCACCCCAGACCATTGTGACGCCTCAAGGAGATAGCGTCTGCCCTCAAGGCATACTGACCGGCGGAAGCACGGAGAACAGCGGATCCGGCATCCTGACCAAGAAGAAGGAAGTAAGGAATCTGGCAGCACAGCTCTTGGAGTTGGATAGCTCTGTTGAGAGCGCCAGGGCGAGACAAAAAGAGCTGGAAAGCGAAGCGGTGGCGCTGGAGACAAAACTTCAGCAGGCCCGACAAGCCCAAAGCCAGAAGAATCAACAGCTCGTCGAGCTGGAAAAAGACCTTTACGTTCTCCGGGAAAGGCTCGAACATGCCCAGAGCCATCTGGAGATCCTTTGCCTTGAGGAACAACAGATTGAAGGAGAGCAAATTGACGTAGAGCAAGAACTTTCAAGACATCAGGAGATCGTGACTGAGCTGGCAGAAGAAATCCACGCTGAAGAATCGATGATCGAAGAGACAAAGTCCGATATCAAAGAAACGTCGGAAAAGCTGCAATATATCAGCGAAAAAGTCGTAGAACTCAAGCTGCAACTGACTGCCTTGCAGGCAGAATACGAGAGCTCGGAGAGCACTTTGAGACGGTTAACGGATTTTCAGCGCGACAGGAACAAAAAGCTTGCCCAGTTAGAGCGAGGGCTGAGACATACAGAGGAAGACATAGTTGCTACTGAAAAACGATTGTCAACAGGTCGAGCCAAGATTGCCGAGCTATGCACGAAACTCAAGACCATGGAAGAGGCTCTGGCTCAAAGCGAAACTGAATACCAGGCCATTGAAGGAGCATTGCAGCAAAACGATCAAGCCCTTTCTGAGGTTAGAACAAGACGACAAGAGACCTTCCAAAAGATCCAGCAGCTCGAGTTGAAGCAATCCGAAAGAGAGATGAAACGCAATCATCTCGTCGGTCGTATTCTGGAGAAATACCACCAACAAATTGAAATATTGACACAGCAATGCGAGACCGAGGGCTTTTCGGCGGAAGAGACACAAGGGGCTTTGACGGAACAGCGGGAGAGGATCGCGAGAATCGGGGACGTCAACCTCACGGCCATCGAGGAATACGAAACCCTGAACGAACGATATCACCTCCTGACTCAACAGCGCGACGACCTCGTGGGTGCCATTGATGCCCTTCATCAGGTCATCCGAAAGATCAATCGGGTCTCTTTGAAACGGTTCATGAAAACCTTTAAGGCCGTCAACGAGAAAGTCCAGACAGTCTTCCCCAAGCTCTTTGAGGGAGGAACAGCCAAACTGACGCTGACCAATCCGAAGCGGCCCTTGGAGTCGGGCATCTCTTTCCTCGTACGTCCTCCCGGGAAAAAGCTCACGCGCATGAGTCTCCTTTCCGGCGGGGAAAAGGCCCTGTCAGCCATTGCCCTGGTCTTTTCTCTTTTCATGATAAAGCCAACCTCATTTTGTGTTCTTGATGAAATTGATGCTCCGCTGGATGAAATGAACGTCTTGCGCTTTAACCATCTTCTCCAGGAAATAGGAAAAAAGTCTCAGGTTGTGATGGTTACCCACAACAAGCAAACCATGGAAATGGCCAATGCGCTCTTTGGCGTGACCATGGAAGAAAAAGGGATATCCAAGCTTGTCTCAATCAATCTATGAAATGGTTTAAAGGAAAAAAGAAGGCAGAAAAGGCCCCTGAGGAAGAACCCTGCCAGCCCGTGGGACAGGATATTCAGCCTGACGTGGCACAAGAGGCTGAACAGATTCTCGAATCAGTTGAGACTGAAGAGCAAGATGTTGCGACCGAGGAAGAAAAACAAGGATTTTTCCGGAGACTCAGAAACCGCCTCTCCAAGACACGAAAGTCCTTTGTAAACCGTGTGGATCAGCTTCTGCTGGGAAAAAAGGAGATTGACGAAGAACTCCTCGAAAACCTTGAAGAAATACTCATCACCTCGGACATAGGCGTGCAGACCACCATGGACTTGATCCAAAAGGTGAGAGAAAGGATCGGCAGGAAAGACCTGAACAATACTGAAGAACTCAAGGAGGCTCTTCAAGAAGAGATCCTGGCTTTTCTCAAGGTCCAGACAGGTCCAGACAGTGTTTCCCTGGAAACACCTTATGTCATAATGGTAGTGGGAGTAAACGGTGTAGGTAAGACAACAACGATCGGCAAGCTTGCTGCTCGTTATATGAAGGAGGGCAAGCGGGTTCTGTTGGTTGCCGCTGACACCTTCCGGGCAGCAGCCGTTGAGCAGTTGGAGATTTGGGCCCAACGTGTGGGCTCTGAAGTTGTCCGGCACAAGGGAAAGTCCGACCCTTCCGCTGTGGTCTACGATGGTATTCATGCGGCAAGATCAAGGGGCGTTGATGTGGTTATCATTGACACTGCAGGACGTCTTCACACCAAAGTCAATCTTATGGAAGAACTCAAGAAAATCCGTCGGACAGTGGCCAGGCAACTCCCTGACGCCCCCCATGAAATCCTGCTGGTGCTTGATGCCACGACCGGACAGAATGCCATCTCACAAGCTCAACTCTTTCACGAAGCCATTGAAATCACCGGGATTGCCCTTACCAAACTGGACGGCACCGCAAAGGGAGGGATCGTCGTGGGCATATGCCACAGCCTCGAGCTCCCCCTCAAGTATATTGGCCTGGGAGAAAAGGTCGATGACCTGCAGGAGTTTGACGCTGATGCCTTTATGAAGGCGTTGTTCTAGGCTATCTTAACCGTTCACGAGTTCAGAGGTTCAGGGTTCAGACGTTCACCGAAAATCTGAACCGTTGATTCAAGGTAACCCTGAGCCGACTTCGCCATAGTAGCCGTTTCAGCCGTCGTAGCCTATGGCTACTATGGCGAAGCCGGCAGGCTACGACGGCTGAAACGGGGCTCTCCGCCATAGGCTATGGCCCGCAGGCGGGTGAACCCGGAACCTGTGAACGTCTAGAGGTAATCCAATGGCAAAAAACGTTCTTGTCATCGACGACGAATCTAACTTGCGTCACATGCTGACTGCGGTCCTTGAAAAGGCCGGGTATGCGGTTGTTGGCGCTGCAAACGGCATGGATGCCTTGCCCTTGCTGGAAAGCAGGGGCTTTGACGTTGTCCTCTGTGATCTGCGCATGCCGAAAATGGACGGGATTGGCTTCCTGAAAGAGATAGGCAAGCGACGTATCAACACAACGACCATTGTGATGTCGGCATACGGCACAATCGATACAGCCGTGGAAGCCATGAAGCTTGGTGCGGCAGACTACATCTCCAAGCCCTTCAAACCGGATGA
>JADFWI010000013.1 GCA_015222985.1 Pseudomonadota bacterium
CCACACCTTGAGATTCTTCCCCTAAGTGCCGATAACAATAATATGAAAAACTTCATGGAAATCCTCAGTCTGATGGGCATCTTCGTCTTGGGGGCAGTACTCGCCTTCTATTGGGAAATGCTCAAACAAAAATGGCGGCCCTAGCTTCCATAAAACAGAAAGCCCCCACACTCGCAAGGCTCCGCCTGGGCGGACCAGTACAAAGGGATGCAGGGGCCAAAAAGAATTCCCCAGATTTCTTCGCGAACCCTAACCATCATGGGGAAAATCTACCCACCAGAGCCGCTTTCAAAAATTCCCGATTAAATCGCGCGATATGTGTAATGGACACCTCCTTAGGGCATGCGTTCTCACACATCCGATGATTGGTGCAGTTGCCGAAACCGCACTTGTCCATTTCTTTGAGCATGGCCAGTACACGCTGGTTCGCCTCCGGCCTTCCCTGGGGTAGCAGGGCCAACTGAGACACCTTGGCGCTGACGAACAGCATGGCCGACGCATTGGGGCAGGTGGCCACACAGGCACCGCAGCCGATACAGGCAGCCGCGTCCATGGCCTCTTCCGCCTTTTCCTGGGCGATGGGGATGGCATTGCCATCCGGAGCCCCCCCGGTATCGACGGAAACATAGCCGCCAGCCTGGATGATTTTTTCCAGGGAGCTACGGTCCACTATCAGGTCTTTGACGACTTTGAAGGCTCTGGCGCGGAAAGGCTCAACCACAATGGTGTCGCCGTCATTGAACTCACGCATGTGCAACTGGCAGATCGTCATTGCTTTCCCGTGCCCATGGGGAATGCCGTTGACCACAGCACCGCAGGTTCCACAAATCCCCTCGCGGCAGTCATTATCAAATTCGATGGGCTCCTTGTCTTCCAGAATCAACTTCTCATTTAGAAAATCCAGCATTTCCAGAAACGAACTGTGGGTATCAACGCCCTCGACCGCAATGGTTTCAAACCGGCCGCGATCCTCCGGACCATACTGGCGCCAAACTTTCAGGGTGATGTTGATCGTTTTGTGCTCGCTCATTACTTATAACTCCTTTGGGTTAATTCGGCATTTTCGAATACAAGGCCTTCTTTGTGAAGCTCGGGTTCCACTCCATCACCTTTGTACTCCCAGGCTGACACGTTGCGGAAATTATCGTCATCGCGGATGGCCTCGCCCTCTTCGCTTTCCGATTCCTCACGTAAGTGGCCGCCGCAGGATTCTTTACGTTCCAGCGCATCGACGGCCATCACTTCGCCGAGCTCGAGATAGTCGGCCAGACGACCGGCCTTTTGGAGATTCAGCCGATACGTGTTGGCAGGGCCGGCGACCTTGACATTCTCCCAGAATTCCGCGCGTATCCCCCGGATCTGCTCGATCGCCTTCTTAAGGCCGGCCTCGTTGCGGGCCAGCCCGACGTTATCTTCCATGACCCGGCCCAATTCGCGGTGAATGTCTTCCACCGTACGCTTGCCTTTGATGGAGAGCAGTTTTTCGATGCGGGTCTGCACCTCCTGAATCGACTCTTTAAATGCAGCATGGTCCGGGCCCACATCCGAATTGCCCGCCTCGCCCAGGTACCCGGCCAAGGTATATGGACCGATAAAGTAGCCGTCTGCCAGGCCCTGCATGAGGGCGCTGGCGCCCAAGCGATTGGCCCCGTGATCCGAAAAGTTGGCTTCACCAAGGACGAAAAGACCGGGAACATTGCTCATTAGGTTGTAATCCACCCACAGCCCGCCCATAGTGTAATGCGCGGCCGGATAAATCATCATCGGCGTTTCATAGGGATCTTCATCGATGATGTTCTTGTACATATCGAACAGGTTACCATACTTGCGGCCAATCACTTTTTTGCCGTCGCGTTGAATAGCCTGGCTAAAATCCAGATACACGGCGCGTCCAGTTGGTCCTACCCCTTTACCGGCATCGCACTGCCGCTTGGCATTGCGGGAAGCCACATCCCGGGGAACAAGGTTGCCGAAACTCGGATACTTATCTTCCAGATAGTAATCTCGCTCGTTTTCAGGGATATCGTTCGCCGCGCGCTTATTGCCCGGATTTTTTGGAACCCACACTCGCCCGTCATTGCGCAGGCTTTCACTCATCAGGGTCAGCTTGGTTTGATGACTGCTGACGTGCGGAAGGCTGGTGGGGTGGATTTGGGTAAAACAGGGATTTGCAAAAAAAGCGCCTTTTTTGTAGGCCTGCCAGATGGCGCTGACGTTGCACGAAATGGCATTCGTGGACAGGTAGAAGACGTTGGAGTAGCCGCCGGTGGACAGCAGGACGGCATCGGCTGCATGGGCTTCGAGGTCTCCGTTAATTAAATTGCGGGCGATGATACCCCGGGCCCGGCCGTTGGCCACCACCAGGTCCATCATTTCGTGGCGTGGAAGCATTTTCACCTGTCCGTCGGCGATTTGACGGCTCAAGGCCCCGTACGCGCCCAGCAAAAGCTGCTGCCCGGTCTGCCCCCTGGCGTAAAAGGTGCGGGATACCTGGGCCCCGCCGAAAGACCGGTTGTCCAGGAGCCCGCCGTACTCCCGTGCAAAGGGGACACCTTGCGCCACGCACTGGTCGATAATGTTGTTGCTGACCTGCGCCAGACGGTAAACGTTGGACTCCCGGGAGCGAAAATCACCGCCCTTGACGGTATCCACAAAGAGCCGCCGGATGCTGTCGCCGTCATTGGCATAATTCTTGGCCGCGTTAATCCCACCCTGAGCGGCAATGCTGTGCGCCCGTCGCGGGCTGTCCTGGATACAGAATGTCTTGATGTTATAGCCCATCTCGGCCAGGCTGGCGGAAACCGAAGCGCCGGCTAGGCCAGTGCCCACGACAATGATATTGAACCGGCGACGGTTGGCCGGGCTGATCAGCTTCATCTCCATGCGATGACGATCCCACTTCTCAGCAAGCAGACCGCCCGGGATTTTTCCATCAAGCTGTTGCATGGTAGAATTCTCCTTATTGAATCAAATACAGGTAAACGGGTAGACTGGCAAAACCGATGCCGAATGCGAACGTCACGATAAGCCCCAGGTTCATGATCAGCGGCATGTAGCGGGGGTGATTGACGCCGAAGGTCTGGAACAGGCTCCAGAATCCGTGGCTGATGTGCACGGCGACGATAACCATCGCCACCACATACATCAGAACCCACAAAGGGTTGGCAAAAGTTGTGGACATCAGCTCAAAAATGGGTGTAGCGGACTTATCGACGAACGTGAATTTAAGCAGATGCAAGATGATAAACGCCAGAATCAACACCGCTGTGTACGGCATGGTGTTGGATCCGATCGTCCTGCCTCCGGGGTTTTTGTACACGTCGTATTTCGTCGGCCGGGCTTTCAGGTTTTCGAAAAAGAGAATTGTGCCGATCACAATGTGAACAAGTCCCAGAGTCGCAAGCCCGATGTTAAAAATGGTTAAATACGGTTGCAGCGAATGCAGCTTGGCCGCGTATGCATTAAAGGCATCGGCACCCGCAAACGCCATAAAATTGCCCAGCAGGTGCACCGCCAGAAAACCGACCAGGCATAGACCGGTGACGGCCATCAGCATCTTCTTGCCGACCGATGACCCGAGAACAAACATATACCAGTTCATGGAGGTTCTCCTTTTTGGATATCGAATATCGAATCCGCCGGAAGCGGAAACCGCAAAAGTTATTAACCGGACAGGCGCTTCCCAAAAACCATGCCGTCCTTGATTCTGTCAAGCTTAACTTCAACTATCTGATGGAACAAACCGTCGCTTCCTTCTAAGAGAACAGGAATATAGTTTTCTGTGAAGCCCTGGAGATATCCGGTTCTCCTGTCCCGCTTTCCCTCAACTAACACCTCCAATGTTGAGCCGATGAACTTCTCTGAGAACTTCCTGCGCCTGGTTTGTCCAATCTCGCGCAGATATTGACATCTCTTCTTGGTTGTTTCGGGCAAGACTCGATTTCTCAGTCCTTCGGCAGCAGTTCCCTTCTGGACGGAAAACGGGAAAACATGAAGATACGCAACGGGCAGTTCTTCGATCAGCCGGCATGTGTTTTCAAAGGCCCTTTCGGTCTCTCCCGGAAACCCGACTATCACATCAACTCCTATGGCTGCATGAGGCATCTTATTGACTACGTGCAAGACCAGGTCTCTGTAAAGCTCCGCGCCATACGGTCGGTTCATCCACTTAAGCACATCATCGTCTCCGCTCTGCAGCGGGATGTGCAAGTGAGGACAAATGTGCTCAGAGGCTGCCAGTTGCCCGATGAGGTCTTCTGATAGCTCCATTGGTTCTATGGAACTCAGACGCAAACGTTGAACGCCCTGTGGACTGTCGATAGAGCAAATGAGATCGGTCAGCGAGGTCGCAGGGGAAAGATCCTGACCGTACCGGCCCATATGGATGCCGCAGAGCACAACTTCGGAATAGCCGTGGTTTGTAAGCCTTTCTATCCTCTCAACAATAATCTCAGGACTCAGAGACCGGCTACGCCCCCTGGCATGAGGGATGATGCAGTAGCTGCAAAAGGCATCGCAACCATCCTGGATTTTTATGAAGGGACGGGTACGATTCCCGAATCTGGTGATGGGAAGGTCTTGAAAGGTGCGAGGAGCCGAAATATCTTCAACCAGGGTCAAGCTGTAGGTCTCGTGCTGTTCGGTCAGTCGCGGGATCATGTTTTTTGAGGCATTGCCAATAACATGATGCACGCCTGAAATCGAAGAGAAGACCTCCGGGGCCACTTGGGCGTAACAGCCAGTGACTATGACGAGGGCCCCCGGATGGCTCCGTATGTTCTTTCTCACGGCCTGCCTGGATTGCATGGCTGCTTTTCCCGTGACCGTGCAGGTGTTGATAATACAAAGATCGGCTCTGACTCCTTTGTCTACGGAATGCCACCCCTGGTCTTCAAGCTGTTCGGAAATTGCTTCTGATTCATAGCGATTGACTTTGCATCCCAGGGTCGCGATGGTGAAGAATTTCACGGGGCAATCCACCCCCCGCCCAGAACTCTTTCGCCTTGATAGAAAACAGCAGCCTGGCCGGGCGTTATTGCATACTGGGGCTCAGAAAAGCTAACATTGGCCCTGTCCCGGCCAAGAGGAGTAAGGATGGAGTCTGCCTCTTTGTGGCGATACCGGATGCGGGTCTTGACAGCCAAAGGTTTGTCCGGAGGCTCAATGCCGATCCAGTTGATATGGATAACTGTGCATTCAGTGTCTGCCAATTCTGATTTTGGTCCAATAACAAGCCGGTTTTGTCTATTGTCAAGGAAAAGGACATAATACGGCTCTGGTCCGGGTATCCCAATCCCCCTGCGCTGTCCTATAGTGTAGGCGTGGAGACCTTGGTGACGACCCAGTATGTCACCCCTTGCGTTGACAATCGCTCCGGGCTTGGAGACAAATTCTCCCAGATTGGCAAGAAAGTCCCTATAGCTGGGGGTGCGAACAAAACAGAGTTCTTGACTCTCTCCTCTGACAAAGGATGTTAATCGCCATGCTTTGGCCATCTCCCTGACTTTTTTTTTCGTGTGGGTTCCCAGCGGGAACATAGCCTGGCTCAACTGTTCTTCGGTCAGGCGAGAAAGAAAATAGGACTGGTCTTTGGCCTGATCCACACCCTTCAAAAGGCAAAGCTGTCCCTTCGTCTCCTTGCCGATTCCGGCATAGTGGCCCGTTGCCAGCGCTGAGGCGCCAAGGGCCTTGGCCTTTTCCAGGATAACGCCAAACTTGATACGCTGATTGCACACCACACACGGATTTGGCGTCTGCCCTGATCGGTAGGCGGCGATGAAGTAGCGCACAATTTCCCTTTCGAAAGGCACCGAACAATCGATCACTTCAAGGGGAATGCCGATTTGCTCCGCAGCCCTCTGTGCCCAAACATAAGAACCGGATAACGGCGCAGGTGGAGTCAAATCGCCAGAAGGAGATTCATAACCCGTAAGGAAATGAAGTCCGATGACTTGGTAGTTTTCTTTCTTGAGAAGGGCTGCTGAAATGGCGGAGTCGAGGCCGCCACTCAGGGCAACGGCCACAGTTTTTTTCATTTTACGATTGGGTTTCCAACGATGCTGATCTCCATAGCCCGAGGGGGACAGGCGGGGACACAAAGACCACATACACTGCATTTATTGTGGTTAAAGATAACGCTCATCTCAGGCCGCTTAATCGACAAGGCGCCAGTGGGACAGACTGCCGTACAGGCCCCGCAATGGGTACACTTGTTCTTATTGCGGTTGATGTCCTGGCCAACGGGCTGTATGTGTACTCCGCGATCTTTTAGATATCGAATCCCTCTGTTAAAGTCCTTTTTCGCCCCTGACAGCTCCATGACCATGACACCTTCTTGGCGCGGCAGTATGGTCGCTTTGAGGATATTGAATGTGAGATCAAAATCAGTGGCAAGAAAACAGACAATCGGCTTTTCCACCTCCGTCTTTGGAAACTGCAGGACGAGCATTCTCGAATACATATTGGCACCCCTGTCTCATAAATACTGAAAGCTGGCCATTTTTAGATAAAAGCATTAAAACTGAACTGGTTGGATTTGTCAACAGGCTCTTGCCCGGAGTGTGGCCGTCCAATACTCCGAAGCCTTTTCTCCCGCAGAGCCAATTGTCTCTCACCACGCCCACAAGACGCAGATTTCCATTCTGAACAAAACGAGACTACTGGTGGATCGACTGCCTATAGACGTGAAACATACGCTGAAGGGCGGTAAAATTTGTCAAGAAGGCAAGGAGCGCAAGCCCGATTAGGAGTTGTCCGCTAAGGAGTGTGATGGTTAACACAACAAAACGTTCCAAGCGGGTGAAAAGCCCCACCTTGCACGAGATGTTAAGCCCCTCGGCCCTGGCGCGGGTGTAACTGACCATGACCGAGCCCACGAGGGTCAAGAATGTGAGCAACACCAACGTGTGATGACCACGAAAGGTGGACCAGCACAGGATGCCGAACAGAACCGCTGCCTCTGAATATCGGTCCATAAAGGAGTCGAGGAAGGCGCCGAACCGTGACTCAAGGCCTGCTGTTCGGGCCAGAGCTCCGTCCAAGGCATCAAAAGGGCCAGAGATGAGAAACAACAAGCCGCCAAGAAACACATGGTCTGTTGCCACCATCGCGCCGGCAGCGGATGCGGCAAAGAAACCGATCATGGACAGAAGGTTGGGTTGAATTCCCAGGCGCACCAACAGACGGGAAAAAGGGGCAAGCATGACATCTGACCAACCCTTGGCCCAGCTTGTCAGCGTCCAGTACTCATGGTCTGCCTTTAAGGATGTTTGATTGTCACCCTTGTTTTTCGACCTGTCCAAGCCCAATCCCTTTCCTGCCGTAGACTTCGCCATTGTCCTGTGTCCCCCGTCATTCGCGGACACATCTAATCCCGACGGTCTCGTAAAAAGTCGAAATCCGCCTCCGGCGGACTGTCATTCCGGCGAAAGCCGGAATCCAGTGTTTTCAGAGACTTATGACTGACCTGGACCCCGGCTTTCGCCGGGGTGACGACTTTCTAAGAGTTTATCAATCTTGTTCAAAGATATTTCCTGCGAGTTAGTATAGGACAACAAAAATATCAAGATGAATTCTGTCCGGCCCGGGGTCTTTTTCCGCAACTACTGGCAATCACACCGGTCCAAAAGGTTCATGATAGAATCCGGTCAATCGCTTCAGCCCATCCACTGGGGCCTGGTTTCTCCGAATAGACAACAGGGGCACCCCCTTGGATGGATTCCCATTCTCCTGTTTTTTTTCTGATTACAACGGCTATGTCTACATTCATGAGCATGGGGATATCATTGGCGCTGTCTCCCAGTCCGATACTCATCAGCTTCGTGCCGGGGCATGTCTGTTCATACAGCTTTCTCACGATTTGCACTGCCTTTCCTTTGTCGTTCCGGCCCATCAAGTGGTAAAAGCGACCTCCCCTGGTAATCTGCAGCCCCTTCTTATGAAAGAGATCTTCAATGAGCTGAAGTGTTTCAGCAGTATCATGGAAGAGGAACGGTTCGGAATATTCACGCATGGCAGCCAATCGGGCCTCCTCAAGGGGAAGATCAGTATGAGCGCTAATCTCTTCAATCGTCATTTCGGAAAACCCTCTCATTTTAAACTTCCCTTCATCCTTTATTTCTTTCCAGGTGTCGCACAACACATCGTAGGGCACGCCTAGTTCCATCACCTGATAAGATCCCTTTTCAACAAACCCCTTTTCTGTCAAATTCAGGATGTCATTCGGAACAAAAATTGCAGCCCCGTTTTCTACGATAAAGGGGGCTCTGAGGCCCATGCGGAGACGAAACACTTCGATCTCAAGTCGTGTCTTGCTGCTGCAAATTATCACAGGGATGGATTTTCGCCTGAGCCCCTCCAGGGTCGCCCGGGCATCATCAAACTCATAAGTGTCATGATCGATCAGAGTTCCATCCAGGTCTGTAAAAACCACAATTTTTTTCATGTCGGATTTGCCTATGAACAGTTGACCTATGCTTTCATATATAATATTAATATGTTTCAAAATGCCATGGTTTTTTTGATTTTCTGCTGGAGACAGGGCCGGTGTCACAAGGGGGATGATGATGCATATAGAAGAGAATCCGCACGATGTTCAAGCTGCTGACCTGATTGTGGGCATACCTTCGTACAATGAAGCAGACCTCATTTCTTTCCCTACCCAGAAAGCAAGCGAAGGTCTTGTCAAGTATTTCGGGAGCAAGAACAGCGTAATCATTAACTGTGACAATGATTCCAAAGACGGCACCCGCGAGGCCTTCATGAACACCCCCACAGAAGTTCCGAAGATATACCTATCAACGCCGCCAGGTGTCACAGGAAAAGGAAACAACTTCAAGAATCTGTTCCGAAAGAGCTGTGATCTGGGTGCACAGGCCATTGTTGTGGTAGATGCGGATCTTAAGAGCATAACCCCACGGTGGATAAAAAACCTGGGAGAACCCCTTTTTGAAGACTTCGGCTTTGTTGCACCCCTTTATGTGCGACACAAGTATGACGGAACCATTACCAACAATATTGCATATCCCATGACGCGTGCGCTATATGGCCGCAGGGTGCGTCAACCTATTGGCGGCGACTTCGGCTTTTCCGGTGAACTGGCCGAGATTTATCTGTCGCACGAGAATTGGACGCCGGCCATAGCGGCATTCGGCATCGACATATGGATGTCGACCATAGCTATGTGTCACGGCAAGTCAATTTGCCAGTCTTACATGGGACGACCCAAAGTTCACAAGCCAAAAGATCCGGGGGAGTCTTTGGGTCCGATGTTCGTGCAGGTCGTAGGAACGATCTTTGATATGATGATAGACGGCTGCGCTTTCTGGAAAGAGGTCAGGTGGAGCAAACCGACTGCCATTTTTGGGTTCGGATTGGGGGAGATGGAGATGCCTCCCCCGGTTGACGTGAACATCGAGCGGCTTTATGACAAATTTCAGGCAGGTTTTGCTGATTATGGTTCCTTTTGGAAAGAGGCCCTTTCAGCCAATCTTTCAAAGAAGCTCTCCGAGGTCAAGGAACTCCCATTGGCTGGTTTTGAATTTCCAGCTAACCTGTGGGCTGAGATGTTAGTCGATTTTGCAGTGGCTTATAAGAATTGTAAGAACGGCAAGAAAAAACTGATGGAAAGCATAATCCCGCTCTATTTCGGGCGGACCTGTTCCTATGTTATTGAGTCGGAACCTATGACGATTCAGCAAGCCGAGGAACTTATTGAGGATCAATGCGGCGTTTTTGAATACAGCAAATCCTATTTGCTGAACAGATGGTTTGAATAGATTGCAGCGGAGGCCCCTATGAAGAAGATTCTCATTGTTGACGACGAAGAAGTTATTCGCATCCTCTATGCCGAGGAGTTGGAGGAAGAAGGCTATGAGATCGTCACGACAGGAAGTGGTCACGGTCTGATAGAGATCATTGGGCGGGAAAAGCCGGATCTTGTTGTCCTGGACATTAAAATGGCTGAGCATGACGGGTTGGATTTGCTGCAGGACATCAGAAAGGACTTTTACAATATTCCCGTGGTTCTTTGTTCTGCTTACTCTTCCTTTAAAGGGGATCTGAAGTCCATAGCAGCCGACTACTACGTGGTAAAGAGCGCAGACCTGAGCGAGTTGAAACAAAAGATAAGAATGGCGCTAGAAGGACATATTCCACACCAATCCACTCAGGAATGAGATTCTGAATGTTATTTTGGAGGGGCTATGAACCCTGAAATTTTCAGAAAATATGACATTCGCGGGATTGTGGACAAGGATATCACTGAGGAAGATGTGGTCTCTATTGGAAGAGGGGTTGGCACCTACCTTAGGGCTGAAAACCGCTCCCGTGTTGTAGTGGG
>JADFWI010000148.1 GCA_015222985.1 Pseudomonadota bacterium
AAGCGGCCAAGCCACGCTTCATCTTGTTTTCCCTTGACCTTTCGCTGTTCTGTTTCCTATAACACGGGCACCGTGAATGTTCTGCTGATCGAAATAAACCCTTTTGTCCCTGCATCGCCCCCCATCTCACTGGGGTACATCGCAGCCTTTCTGAAATCCAAAGGATTTCAGGTCAAGATATTGACTCTCGGAGAGGACACGTCCGTCTCCACCGCCGGTCTTAAGGACATCATTACCAACTTCCAGCCTGCCCTGGTGGGACTTTCGGCCTACCAGCGAACCATGCTCTACATGATGGGTCTGGCAAGACTCATAAAGTCCATAAACAGCAACATCAAGATAGCCATTGGGGGCCCGCAGGCCACATTCATGCCTTCGGCGGGCTTTGCCCAAATGCATGATATCGATTATGTCAGTAGATCTTCCGGTGAGGTGACGCTCCTTTACATTGCACGTGCCATCGAAAAGGAGACGCCCTTTTCAGACCTTTCGGGGGTTAGCTACAAGAACGCGGATGGTGTCATCCGTGATACGGACGACATTGAGGGATTCACGGATCTGGATTGCTATCCCTCTCCCTACCTCAATGACGTTTTTGACTACTCTCGAATGGGCGAGGCCATTATGCTCACATCTCGCGGCTGCCCTCACCACTGCAAGTATTGTTACACACCTTATGCCTTCAAGCACAAAGTGACCTTCCACTCCATAGATCGGGTCATTGAAGAGATAAAATGGATCAGAAAAAAAGGGGTTAGGAGACTCTGGTTCGCCGATCCCAATATTTCCTACAAGTGGACACGATTTCAAAACCTGCTTGACAGGATATTGACAGACGGACTTGAGTCCGAAATTTGGTTGCAAACCCGTGCAGACCTTGTGAACCCAGAGTTGATGAAAAAGATGAGACTGGCAGGTGTCCGCACTATCGCCTTTGGGCTGGAGTCGGCTTCAGAACGGGTACTACCAAGGCTCGACAAGCACCTGTCGATCGAGAAAGTGGCCGAGGCGATCAGGCTTGCCCAGAGTGAGGATATAGAGGTGGAGCTTTTTACGATATTCGGCCTTCCTTACGAAACCTTTGAAGATGCGGTTAAGACGCTGGAATTTGTGAAAAAAAATAAGGTTAAGATCATGGGCAACACGAACTCCCAGCAGATGCAAATCTATTTTGGCACGCACATGGCGAGACACTACGAGGATTACAACATTTTGCCCCTGAACACAAAACGCCCGGCCTATCTTTCCATCGGGTGTCAGTACGAAACCGCCCACATGAGCACCAAGGACATTACCAGGATCCAGGACCTGTGGCGAGCCCATTCCCTTGACAGAGGCAGGCGGATCGTGTCCTGAATCGGTTGAGCCAGTTGCGCCGGTTGAGCCCGTTCAAGACGGGAATCGTGTAATCGAATAACGTCTCGACGCAAGGGCCTAGAGGTTAAAAACCGGGTCAAACGGATAGAGAAAATGACCGAGCTTGCTTTAAAAAAAATATTCGTGATTCTGGACAAACAGGACAAGAAACAGCTTGAGAGGCTTTGCCGAACACTGTCGGGCCTGTTTTCTTATGTCAACCTGACATCTAATCTTTACCTTATCGCTGATAATCTGACTGAGGGTATGCCCCAGGTGGAACGTTTCCAGAAGGAGGTTAGCGCCTTTCTGAGAGCAAACCTTTTTGCTCGGCTTTATCTTCATTTTGTCCACCATGCGCCATCTGGAACCGTGCAGGGAATGAGTTTCTATTTCCAGTACTATTACCAGATCTGGAAGCAGGCAGCTCGTGAGTTTGATCAGGAGGGCTATATGCACCAGGAAATCCCAAGGCTCATGTTGCTGCCGGTTCTTGTCCCTGATAACCGAGCCGAGCCCACTTCACTCACAGCCCTTCTCGCTGCGCTCAAAAACGCTTTCTTTCTACCGAGTCTCTACCTGAATCGGGACACCTTCTTTCTGGCAGGAAATGATGATCTCCTCGCCGGGACAGAAAAGGTCTACTGGGGCCATGGCAAGAGCGGCGACAAGGCACAGATCGTTTGCGATCTCTGTTATCAAGACATCCTGGATGATACATCTGCCAGATTGGAGCCGGACCCCGCGTCCATGACCGACCCATGCCCTGCCGCCCTTATCATCTCGGCGCGAGACGGCATGGTCTATGCCTGTATGGATGCATTCCTCAAAAAAGAGAGCCTGGGGAATATTCATGGGACCCTTGATCCGGATACTCTGATGGCTCGGTACTGCGAGTACGCGAACTCGCAGAGAGACTGTCTTGCGTGCAGGGAACGGGTGGTTGGATCGTTTTCAGATCTGCCTCTTCCCGAGGCAACCACACATGAGGTTGGAGACTTGCTTTATCATTTTGGGACGTTGCACCAGGAAGCGGAAAACCATATTATTGCCATAGAAAGATACGAAAAATCGTTGAAGCTGTCTCCCGTTGAAGAAGCCGGTCCAATTCATTTCAGACTCGGCCTTAGCTACACAACGACCGGCCGCTATGATGAGGCACTTGAAAGCTTCAGCAGGGCTGAACTTATGTACAAAGACCAGTACTATTTCCACTTCTATACGGGTCTTTGTTGCTTTGAAAAGGGAGAGTATCGCGCGGCGCTTGAAAACCTCTCAAAGGCTATACAAATGAAGCCCCAAAAGGAGGACCTGGTAAAGATTCTCATCTACATGGGCACATGTTACAACAGCCTGGAAGACTATGAGCAGGCGGTCATCCATCTGGAAAGGGCAAAGGAGAAGACTCCCAATGTTAAAGAGATCTACAATGCCATTGGTTTTTCTTGCTTCCAACTCAAAGACTACGACAAGGCCATTGAGAATCTCAGAATAGCTGT
>JADFWI010000149.1 GCA_015222985.1 Pseudomonadota bacterium
GGGTTGTGCTCACTCTGCAAGAAGCCGAGCGCCAGGCGGTCATCCGCGCCGGACGAGCGTTGCAGGGCAATGTCACCAGGATGGCCAATGCTCTGGGCATTGGACGCACCACTCTGTGGCGCAAGATGAAAACTTTTAATCTATCCCCTGATTCTTTCAAGAAATAACAGCAGCGACAATTGTTCCAAAAAGAAACGTAAGGGGAGGTATTATAGTTCCAGTGTGAAACAAGGTCGGGCAAAACCTTGACAACGTCTCTTTCTCAAGATATAATTATAAAGTTAATGCCCCGTCCAAAAGTTGTATCGTCACGTGAGTAAAAAGACCCCAGATAAGAGCAAGTTATGCTCCAAGGAAAAGGCCAAGTACACAAGGTTTGCTGGTTGGCCCACTATGCGGCGGCTGATTGTGGTGCGCGGCCAGTGACTGACGTTTTCTGATAAACATAAAGACACCGTTCCAGGCTTTGCGCGGAGCGGTGTTTTTTTGTTTTCATGTTGGTCTGTTATTGCGTCTTGTTTACATTAGTGGAAAAAGGAGAAATCCAAGACAAGAAAGGAGGTGCAGGACAAGATAAAAGTGGGGATAGTTTGGGGCATCAATATTGGGTAGGCTAAAGTTTATATCAAAAAATGGAGGTAAGACCAAAATGAGCAAGTACATTCTTGTCCACGACCTGGGGACCACCGGCAATAAAGCGGTTATTGTTGATGAGAATCTCGAGCTTTTAGCCAGTGGATATACTCCTTTCCAGCAATACTATCCACACGCGAACTGGGTTGAGCAAAACCCAGAAGAGTGGTGGACAGCGGTCGTTGAGAGCACCAAGGAAGCGTTCGAGACCAGTGGGGTTGACCCTGCGGACATCGCTGTGGTCAGTTTCAGTGCTCAGATGATGAGCCAGACTCCGGTGAGCGAGGATGGTGAATTGCTTGTAGACCGCACGGCTATCTGGGCAGACTGCCGCAGCGGTGAACAGGCCAAGCGGCTGGAAGACAGCCTCGGCGGTCTGGATGAATGCTACAAGATCCACGGCGTAGGCTGGCAGTCTGAGCTCCACGTGATCAACAAGTTGCGTTGGATCAAGGACAATATGCCGGAGGTTTATAACAAGACCTACAAATTCTTGCAGGCCAAGGAATTCATCGCCCAGCGGTTGACGGGCAAGTATGCAACCGAGTGGGGCGATGCCTCAATGTGCGCGTACATGGACATCAAGGGACGCAAACTCTCAGAGGAGATCTTTGAGGCGGCTGAAATTGACATGGACAAGATCCCCAATGTCCTCGAAGCGCACGACATTATGGGCCACATCACGCCCGAAGCGGCCAAGATCACGGGGCTGAAGGCGGGGACGCCGGTCTGCCTGGGTTCCGGTGATGTGATTTGCTCCGACGTCGGCGCGGGTGTGGTCGAACATGGGATGGCTTACACGTACATCGGATCCGCCAACTGGACCGGCGTGTTCCGGGAAGCCCCCAGCACCGATCCGGCAGTAAAGATGAATTGCAGCACCTGTCTGCCCTGGCCCAACGCCTACCACCTGGTGCTGATTACGGCGGCTGGCGGCATCGCCCAGCAATGGGCCAAGGATGACTTTTATGGTCTTGATGATGCCGTGGCCGAGAAACTCGGCGTCGATATCTATGACGTCATGACTGATGAAGTGGCCAAGATCGCTCCTGGATCGGACGGCCTGGTGTTCCTGCCCTACCTGCGCGGCGGCGGTGCGCCACACTTTGATATCAATGCCCGTGGCGCTTACCTGGGTGCGGTCTTGCCGCACACACGGGGACACTTTGTGCGCTCGCTCTACGAAGGTATATCCTTCAACATCCGCTGGCTGTACGAGTTGTTCGAGTCGGTCAATGTCCCGATCTTTAACCTGGCCGAGGTTCGGGCCATCGGCGGCGGCGTGCTGAGTGACGTGTGGATGCAGATCTATGCCGATGTGAACAATCTGCCGTTTGCGCGTGTCCGGAACCCGCAGCAGGCAACGGCCACCGGAGCGGCCATCATGGGTGGCGTCGGTGTCGGTGTTTGGGACAGTTACCCGGAGGCGGCCAAACTGGCGGCCATATCCAAGCGCTTTACGCCGAACGCGGAAGCCACGGCGATGTACGACCAGCTCTACCCAGTTTACAAAGGTGCGTATCCAGCCCTGAAGGAAACCTTTGACAAGATTTCCGAGTTCCAGGTAAAGTATATGCACGAGGAGTAGAAGCGTATCGGTCTGGGTCAGCAATGTCCACCAGATCGGTGTCACCACTGGTACGCCGGGCTTTTTGCCCCGGCGTACCAGCGGTGATGAGATGAAAACAAAAACAGTAAGTACATTGGGGGCACAAGATGGACTTGAAAGATAAAGTCTCCCTTGTTACAGGCGGGGCAGGCGGAATCGGAGTAAAAATTTGTGAAAAACTCGCAGCATTGGGATCGTTTGTCTACGTTTGTGATATCAAAGAAGCGACCGAGTTGGTGGATCGCATAAATGCGAAATACCAGGAGCCAAGAGCATCTGCCGCCAAGTGCGACATAGCAAACAAAAAAGATGTTGAGGCCACGTACCGTCGCATAGCAGAACAAAGAGGCGGGGTGGACATACTCATTAACAATGCGGCGGTGTATGGCCCCTCGAAGGCGCACCATTTTCCCGAGATCTCGTATGAGGATTTTATAAAAACGATTCAAATTGATCTTTCCGGCGCCGTGTATTGTACACTCCTGGCGATCCCCCACATGAAGCAAAAGGGTTGGGGAAGGATCATCTTTACTGCGGCGCCAATGTCTTCTTCGGGAATTCCGTCGCCCTACCTTGCGGGAAAGGCGGGTTTCATTGGTCTGACCAAGTACCTCTCGCAAAAATTCAGTCAAGATGGCATAAGGACGTTTGCTTTAGCGTTGAGGCACGTGGATACGCCGCTGATCAGAAAGGTAATAGCAAGTAGGGGGCGCGACGTCGAAGAGGGCGTCGAGGCTATGCACAAGAAATCTTTGACCGGTAAAATGATAACCCCCGAGGAAATTGCCGATATATATGCGCATTTTATATTGACTTGCCCTCCTGGTCTCAGTGGGACGGTCATTCTCGCAGAGGGTGGAATTACATACTTGCGGTAAGGAGGGAGATAATGCGCGATTATAAGGGAAAAAATTGTATCGTGTTCGGCGCGAATAGTGTTGTTGGGATGGAAATAAGCGCATCTCTTTCCCAGGGAGGCGCTAATCTCGGTCTGATAGACCTTGATTCTTACAAGCATGACGCACTTGTGGAAAACGTTGGGCATCCCGGCGCCACAGTTGCCTATAAAACAGTCTTATCCGGTCGTAAAGATAGTTTCAAGGAGGCTGTAGACGGGATAGTTAATGACCTGGGCAGTGTGGATTATCTGATTTGTGCTTTCTATCTCGAAGAGGAAAGAAAAAAGAGAGACCCAGACGATCTTGACGTAGACACCTGGGATGAGTTGCTCAAAGAGTGGGTACTGAATTATTTTCTGGTGACGAAAACAGTAGTGCCCTATATGATTCAGAGGAAAGCGGGAAGAATAGTTTTTGTAAATACGACCACTGGATATACTGGAGAGGGTGAAGGCGAAGGCGAACTCACTGGCGGTGGCTCTGTTTATGAATGTGCTTGTTCGAGTGGTATAACGGGAATGATGACTTCAATAGCCAGGGATATTATTCCCAAGGGAATTTCAGTCAACGGAATAGCTCTGGGGCCCAACTATGAGGACAATATGGAAAGAGTAATTTGGGCGACTGATCTGTGGCTTTCGGGTATATGCGAATATGCCTGTGCGCAAATTCTTAGATTGTACTAAAAAGGAGATACACTAGTGGACGAGAACCTGAAGAACAAAATCCTCGCCGAGTGGGGGGTTGATAGCCTGCCTTTTGAACAGCAGGTGATCAGAATATTTGAAAAGATAAGAGATATACCTTTCGGTCGCATGGGATCCAGAGATCCGAAAGACGTTTATGAGAGGAATAAAGGAACCTGTTCAGGCAAGAATTTCTTATTAAAGGAATTGTACGAGACTATTGGAGTGAGAACGAAGGACATAGTATGTTTGCAGCGCTGGAAGGATCTGACCTGGTTTCCAGACGACACCTACGGAGTCGTAGAGTTACCGGATGAGTTGACTCAAATGTTAGAGACGACCGAGATCGTAGACTTTCATAACTATGTGAAAATACTTGTAGATGGCAAATGGGTCACAGTTGACGTTACGATTGACCTTCCACTCAGGAAATTAGGATTCTATACTACAGAACACTGGGATGGAAAAACGGACATGCCGCTCTGTTTTGTGGGCACGCACAAAGTATGGGATTGTGGAGACGGCGGTTTGGA